>JANMIV010000434.1:0-1262 GCA_031375995.1 Bacteroidota bacterium | reverse complement strand
ACAACCAACAACCAACAACTATTTACCTATTCCCAATAAATTTTTAACCAAACCCATATCAGGTTTACTGATATAAGCAACCCCAGTAAGGTTACGTTTTTGTTTGGTTGATTTTTTTGTTAAAATGTGGCTTTTGTACGCTGAACCTCTCTTAATTTTTCCACTAGGAGTGGCTTTAAAGCGTTTTTTAGCCGCACTGTTTGTTTTTACTTTTGGCATTTTAATCTCCGATTCTTTTTATACTCTACAATAAACGATTTTCTTATTTCTTAGGTTTAGGACTCATTATCAAAGTCATTTTTTTACCTTCTAATTTAGGAAGCATATCTACCTTCCCTAATTCAGCTAGTTTTTGTGCAAACTGTAATAAAAGTACCTCTCCCCTTTCCTTATATACTATTGACCTTCCTTTAAAAAACACGTAAGCCTTTACCTTATGTCCATCTTGCAAAAAGCCTTCTGCATGTTTCAATTTAAAGTCAAAATCATGGTCGTCCGTATTGGGACCAAAACGTATTTCTTTAATATCTTGCTTTATTTGGTTTGACTTAGCTTCTTTGGCTTTTTTCTTTCTTTCAAACAAGAATTTCTTGTAATCAATTACTTTACATACCGGTGGTTCTGCATTTGGCGAAATTTCAACCAAGTCCAAACCCTGCTCATCAGCAATTTCTAGTGCCTTGCTAATAGGGAAAACCCCAGGTTCTACTCCTTCTGCAATCAAACGCACTTCCTTAGCACGTATTTGCATATTGATGTTAAATTCTCCCTCACCTGGTCTAGTTGGTAAGCGTCTTTGGCCTGGTATATAGGCCGATTTCTTTTTAGGTGGTAATGCCAATCTTGTATTAATTTTTTACTTTTTGTTCTTCTTTAAAATATGTAATGAAATCATCAATTGATAATTTCCCTACTTCTTCGCCTCCATGTTTGCGCACAGACAATGTGTTTTCAGCCATTTCCTGCTCGCCTACAACTAACATAAATGGTATTTTTTTCATTTCAGCATCCCTTATTTTCTTCCCTACTTTTTCATTTCTATCATCTAGGGGGCCGCGAATATCTGCTTTACTTAGCACATTTACAACTTTTTGCGCATAGTCATGATACTTTTCGCTAATTGGCAATATGATAATGGGCTCTGGCGTAAGCCATAAAGGGAAATTTCCTGCGCAATGTTCGATCAAAACTGCGATGAAACGCTCAAGCGAACCGAAGGGAGCCCGATGAATCATTACCGGACAATGTTTTTGATTATCTGA
>JANMIV010000046.1:0-16033 GCA_031375995.1 Bacteroidota bacterium | reverse complement strand
GTTGCGCTTAGCAATTTCTTTATAAGGAGGGCCTACTATTCTGTCGTTGGCATCATGGCAGCTTAAGCAGGTGTTTTTATTGAGTAATGCATAGATGTCATCAGGCACTTGCGCTACATTTGAGTTAGATGAGGTGTTGGGTGTATTTACTTCTTCTGTTTGATTGACAGTATTTTCATTTCCAGATGAACAAGCAATCATCAATAAAACAGCACTTAATGAGACGGTACTAACAAATAATTTTTTCATAGTTTACCTTAGTTTAACGAGTCAAAATTATCAAAAAAGAGGCATTTAATAAATGAGTTAATTCAAGTTTAGGCTTGATAAAAGTATCATTTATACCTTTACCCATTCCTTTTTTTCAAAACTATATTGTTTAATAACTCGTGCTGGATTGCCAACAGCTATGGAATAGGCAGGAATGCTTTTTGTTACAATTGCACCAGCCGCAATTACACAATGTTTACCTATGGTAACACCCGCTGTAATTACTGCATTTGCTCCAATCCAACTGTCTTCTTCTATAGTAATTTTAGCTGTATTGGTTGCTTGTTTGGAAATGGGTATATGAATATCTTCATAACCATGGTTTAAGCCACTGGTTACAATATTTTGAGCAAAAATAACATTGTTTCCAATTTGCACAGGACCTATTAATACATTACCCATTCCTATTCTAACATCAGAGCCAATAATTACATCACCCACACCATTATTTACCGTGCAAAAATCTTCAATGGTTGAGTTTGCCCCCAATTCAAATTTGTTAAAAGGCAATACATCCATTCTGGTTCTATACTTAATGGTGGATCCTTTGCCTTTTTTATGTATAAATGGATTCACAAACCATTTTACCCAAGTACGTGGGCGTGCTTGGTGCGTGGGTATAAGCATCCAATGCACAAACTTTTTTAAGTTAGGATTGCTTTTGATAGTTGATACAATAGACATTGCTTATAAATAATTTGATTAAGATAATATTTTTACAACGTGTTACTTTATTCGTGTTACTTTATTTTTATCATAAAAGGTGTAAATAAGTGATTGGTATTATTTAAAGCCTACACTTTGTATGGCATTATAAATTTCACCAACACTATTTTCCCAAGTATGCGATTGAGCAAATTTAGTTCTTTCTGCCTGTTTTTGTGCATTGTCCTCTAGTAAGGCTTTTTCAATTAAAATAATATAATCCTCTTTGGTTTTGCCCAGATATGTGTATTCTTTAAAAATGCGCATGGCAGTGGTTTCTGTGGCTACAGTTGGTTTACCCATGGCTAAATATTCATCTATTTTACGTGGGTAGTTGCCAATAGTAACTTCATTGAGTATTTGCGGATTAATGGCAACATCAAAATGAGCTAAATAGGCAGGTAGTTCGCTGCTGTCTTTTAAACCCAGGAAATGCACATTACTGAGCTTATGTAAAGTAGATTGTTTGAAATCATTGTCTTCAGGACCAATTAAAACGATGCTCCATTCGGGCTTAGATTGGGCAATATGTACTATTAAATCTAGGTCTAAACGAAGTTTGAATAAAGCACCAATATAACCGATGATTGGACCTTTGATTTTTTCAATGTCAGCTGGAATAGTATTTGTTTTATGTATATCAAAAGCATCTGTTTCACAGCCTTGCCCTACATAAAAACTATTGGGGTTGTACTTTTTTGCTACATCGGCCAAATAAGTAGAATTTGCTGTAACCAAAGAACTTTTCGCCATTAATTCAGGTTCTAATAAATGTCCATGTTTGTACCAATAGGGTACGCTCATTAAATTATCTCTGCTGTAATATATGCTTAGGCTAGGTTGAAGTAACTCTGGTAAATGAAAACTTCTAAACATATCACTATCATTAAAGAGGATATAGTTTTTAAACCCCAGCTTATCTACCGCTATTTTAATTTGATTGGCAAATTTAAGATTATTGATTTTATTGACTAACCTAAAAAGGAAAGTAAAGGGCAAAAAATTGGCACTTTCTAAAATACAATTGGGGAAAAATTGAAACAAATTGTCCTGTATTTGAAACAAATTTTCTTCCTTATTTTTTATGATTTGGAGTCGTTTAATGGTGGACGCGCTGTTGGATTCTCTTTTAATACTTATCCTATCTAGTGGATAATTCACATATAGAACACGGTTATGCTTAGCAAACTCCATAGCAATGTTTTTACAATTACTTCCTATTTCATTGTCCCAAGCTTGCAGCCCCACCACTATTATATCCTTACCTTTTACCAACATATACTGTATAATCGAACTTTCCACAAGTTTATCAATATGTTCCGTAAAATCAACCATTAATTATCTCTTTTTAAAAAAATAGACACTTATCTGTTTCATGTAAATAACTGTAAAACTATTGTATGTGCTATTCAATTTACTTTGATGCAATAAATGTTCAGTAAAATAACCAATGAATAAACACATGAGAAGTTTATATAAATTAAGTATAGCTTTATTACTTTTTGCGGTGCAGTTGAACACACGTGCACAAGCTACAAGGGATAGTGTAATTGATCCATTGATTGATATTGAAGAAATATTGCCACCACTTGATTCGCTTATGCAAATTGGATTAAGAAACAATGCACTGCAAAAATTGGAAATGGCGCAAGCGGACGCTTACAGATGGAATATTCATTATGTAAAACGCTTATGGACTCAGGGATTAGGGGTGTTTTTTAACTACACGGATGGAAATTTACCCTATTTTGTTGGAAATTTACAATCAACAATTCCGGTTCCTCAGCCAGGTCAACCAACTACTCAGTCGGTAATTTTCAATGGATTTAAGTATGGGGTAAATATTTCACTTACTGCGTTTGATTATTTGGGATATAAAGGAAGGGTTAACCAAGCAAAGGCACAACTTTTGGTTGCCAAGCATAAAAAGGATGTAGAAGCACAATTATTTAAGCAGTCTGTTGCAGATATATATACCAATATGGTGGGGTGGCAAAAAATTTTCAAGTCAAGAAACGAAGATTTATTTGTGCAACAAATAGCTTGTGCGGTGGCAGAAAAGGAATTCAAGGAAGGGTCTATTCATATTGCAGAGTACGCCCGCCAGAAAAATATATTGGCTATAGCTATTGCAGCAAAAGAAGATTCTGAAAAGTACTATATTAACTATTACGAGCGATTACAAGTAATCCTAAATGTAAAATTAGCATCTTTAAAAAGAAAGTAATACCACATAGTTCAATTCATTAATATAATAATAAACATAAAAGTATATGAACTTTCAACAGTTTACAAGGGTAATTGGAAAAAACATTAAATGGTTGATTCTGTTCCCATCACTTATTGCAGTTTTGGTTTATTTTTTAACAGCTAAAACGCCAAAAGAATATGTTTCTACCACAAGCATATATACAGGTATAGCTTCAGGAGCTAATCTGTCATCAGGAGAAGGTATGGCCGCTCCTTTTGATTTTTTTGCGGTAAACAACGCATTTGATAACCTTTTGGTAACTATTCGTGCAAGGCAGACGTTAGAAGATGTAGCCATTAAGTTATTGGCAAAGCATTTATTATTACAAGATGTGGATCCTGCGATTTTGAGCCAAGAAGGATTTTTGAAACTGCAAGAGAGAATACCACCATCAGATAGGAGTACTTTAGTAGGTAAAAATGAGGCGGAAACCATTGAAAAAATTTCAAAAGAATACCATTCTACAGGTGATAATATTATAGCACAGTTAATAAATGACAACAAAGGTTTTTATAGCATTGATATATTAAATTACAACCTGACAGCAGAAAGAAAGCAAGCATCCGATTTCTTGGATATTTCTTATAAATCTAGTGATCCAGGAGTGGCAGTATGGACTATTAAGTTTTTATCAGAATCATTTATTACCAAATACAAATATTTAAAGGGTTCAGAAACAATCAATGTAGTGAAATGGTTTGAAGCTAGGCTAAGAGAAGCTGCTGCAGATTTGAATAATTCGGAAAATAAGTTGAAAGATTTTGGGGTACGTAATAAAATAATCAATTACCATGAGCAATCTAAATTTCTTGCTGAAGAGAAAGAGACCAATGAAACGGATTACTACAAGGAATTAATGAATTATGAAGGCAGCAAGAGAGGTATTGCTCGTTTGGAAGATAAACTAGAGAGCAGAGAAATATTGTTAAAGAATAATGAGGAGCTAAATAAAAAACGTAAAGAGTTAGGTGCATTAAATGAAACCATAGAGAGAGCTAAAATTTATGGAAATACCGCAACTTCTATTCAGCCTATGATTAATAAGGCAAATACGTTGAAGAAAGAAATTCAATTGTATGTATTGCAATATTATAGTTTAAATAATACCATAGAATCTGTTCCACAGGATAACATGTTGAATAGATGGTTAGAGGAAACATTGAATGCAGATGGTTCAGAAGCCAGATTGAAAGTGCATATAGATAGAAGAAAAGAATTTGACAGACAATATGCTGAGTTTTCTCCTTTAGGTATGCAATTAAACAGATTGGATAGAGAGGTAGATGTAGCCGAAAGACAGTATTTGGAAATATTGCATGGTTTGCATTTAGCCAAATTACGTCAACAAAACATTGAAATGAGTAATAATTTACAAATTATGGATAATCCAAGTTATCCAACCAAACCTTTACCAAGCAAGCGTTTGTTGTTAATTATTATTGCTTTTTTAGCTGGTTTCTTTTTGTTATTGACTTATTTTATGGCTAGAGCCATCTTAGATGCTTCAATAAAAGACACTGTAAGAGCAGAAATGTTGACCAATTTGAAAATTTTTAGCGCACTACCAGCTACTGGAGGAACTAATTTGAATGCGGCTAGAATGGAAAACACACTGCTTGATTATGCCGTGTCTAATTTAAAGATAGAATTAGAAGCCAATCCAGAAATGGCCAATAACTACCTAATAACCATTATAAGTAATAGAGAACAAGAGGGCAAAACATACGCTGCCAATAAATTAGCCGAGAAATTATACAGTCTAGATTATTCGGTACTATTTATTACCAATGATGAAAGAGTGGATGACGTAGAAACGGAAGATAGAAAGTTTAGAACCTTAAGGTATGATGTAAACAGCAAACTATTTAGTGCACGTTCTGAGCAAAATCTGTTACCTGAATTTACGAGGGTGAACAAGGAGGCTTATAACTTTATTATATTAGAAATTCCTGCTATTAGTATGAATGCAATACCAAATCAGTTGATAAAAAATGCAAAGTTATCGCTGATGCTTTTGGATAGCAGACGTATTTGGACAAGTTCGGATAACTATATTTTGAATTTATTTAAAAAAGCTTCAAACAACGATAATAAAATAATGGTATGGCTCAATTACGTGGCTCCTGAGAACTTGGAAAACTTAGTAGGTACAACTACTAAAAGTGGTATGGGTAATGTAAAAAGTGCGTTGGTCAAAGCCTAGGATATAACATATTGAATGAAAGGTTTAAAAACAGTTTTTAAAAGTAAAAGCGTTACCTCATTGCTTGGCAATGGGGTAAGCGCGCTTTTAGGGCTGCTGTCATTTGCCATATTGGCTAGGTTTACAAACAAACAGGAGTTTGGAACTTGGATTCTCTTTTTGGCTACATACGGTATTTTTGATACCTTAAGAACTGGTTTGGTTCTCAATGCTTTTATAAAAAATTACACGCAAACAAATAATACAGAAGAAGAAAAAGGGGTAGTGGGATCTTCTTTATACCTTACTTTCTTGGTTACTTTCATTTATTTATTACTCATTGGTATTATTTATCTGGTTTTTTACAGCTTTGGTATTCTGTTACAATACCACTATTTCTTTATGTGGTATGCGCTAGTAGGTATTTTTTCCCTTCCATTCAATTTTGCAACGTGGTATTTAAATGCAAGAATGCAAATTTTACAAATGAGCATTGTGCGTATTGTAAACCAAGTACTTTTTGTGGCAATAGTGCTGCCTATGTTATTAATATTTGAAGGAAATAAAGTAACAGTAGTTCTATTGGCATACACCATTGCACAAGCGTTTACAACCATTTTTTGTGCTATAAAGGGCTGGAATGGATTCCGTTATTTGGTAAATAGAATCAGGGAAGTATTGGTTAATCTGTTTCATTTTGGTAAGTATAGCATGGGTACACTCATTGGTTCCAACCTAATAAAAAATTCTGATTCTTTTATTATCGGGAAGTTTATGGATAGCGTTTCTGTTGCTACCTATGGGGTTCCAGCCAAAGTGGTGGAAGTATTTGAATTGGTTATTAGAAGTTTTGCTATTACCAATATGCCTATATTATCGGCACTACATGCTACTAACGATATTCCTTTGCTTAGAAAAGAGTTTGAACGCAAAACAGGTTTTTTGTTTTTGCTATTGCTTCCAGCGGCCATATTTTGTTTTGTTTTTGCAGAAACTATAGTTGTTATGCTTGCAGGCAATCAGTATGCTGATGCGGCTATAATTTTAAGGTTATTTGCCATTTATACAGCACTAACTCCTATAGATAAATTAAGTGGAGTAATGTTGGATATTATTAATAAACCCCAGCTTAATTTTATAAAAGTAATACTCATGCTTACTGTAAATGTAGTAGGTGATATTGTTTGCTTAAAAGTATTTGGTACCTTAGAATCTGTAGCTATAGTGAGTACGCTTACGTTTGCTACAGGTATGATGTACGGAATGATACTTCTAAAAAGGCATATAGGGGTAAGCTACGCCAATCTTTTCATATATGGATACCAAGAGATGCGGTTTAAGTTCAATCAAATAACCAATAGGAACGCCTAATGAGACCGCAACAAAATACATTAAATCCTGCGTTTGCTCAATACAGTATTTTCGGAATGCTTTTGCTTGCCGGAGTTTTTATTGCGGCAATTGTGTCAAGTGGGCAAATAGCTTTTGGGATTATAGCTTTGCTTGCTCCTATTACGGTAGTAGGTGTAGTACTTATATTTTATAATCCTTATATTGGTTTTTTTCTTTACCTTAATTATTCCTATTTTTTTATTGGAATGAATAGGTATGTGCCTCAAGTTCCTTTAGGTCTTACTATTGACATTATTCTGTTACTAACCACATTGTCGGTTTTTACAAAGGTAAAATGGACAGATATGGCAAGAATGCATAATGGTATATTCTATGTTATTTTTGTTTGGTTTTTATACACTATTATACAAGTTGCCAACCCGGAAGTAACCAATAGGGAATCCATGTTTTATGCCATTAGAGGTATCTCAGTATATTCTATTCAAGTGGTAGCTATTACTTTAATTTGGTTGGGTAATAAAAAGCACTTTAACAATTTTATTCATTTAATACTGGTATGGTCTATTTTTAGCACATTATGGGGTCTGCGTCAAATTTGGTTTGGACCCGATTTTGCTGAATATGTATGGCTAGAGCGTGGAGGTAAAATTACCCATATTTTAGATGGAAGGCTAAGGGCATTTTCTTTTTACTCAGATGCTGGACAGTATGGAACTACCATGGCCTTTAGCAGTTTATTAGCACTTATTTTAAGCCTAGGACCTTATAAAACCAAAATGAGGTGGCTATATGCAGCTATTGCTGTATTTTCTTTTATTGGATTTGCCATCTCTGGTTCAAGAGGCCCTCTTTTTGTTATACTATTTGGATTCATATTTTATTTGATATTGATTAGAAAGTTCAAGGTACTTTTAATTGGATCTGTTGTTTTTATTTTTGTTTTTTCATTTTTAAAATTTACGAGCATAGGGCAAGGAAATTATCAGATATTTAGATTGCGAACTGCCCTAGATCCTAAAGATGCTTCTTTGATAGTGCGAATGCAAAATCAGCGATTGATTAGGCAGTATTTAGAAAGCAGACCTTTTGGCGCTGGAATTGGTTCTACTGATACTTGGGCTAAAAAGTATTATCCAGATTCATTCCTGGCTAAAGTGCCTACAGATAGTTGGTTTATCTCCATTTGGGCACAAAATGGAATTATCGGGTTATTTTTGCATGTTTTTAGTCTCTTTTACGTACTTGTTTTTGGTTTTTACAATGTAAATAAAATAAGGAGTTTAGACTTACGTATGAAGTTGATTGGATTATACGGTGGTTTTTTTGGGGTAATTATTGCCAGCTTAGGAAATCCTATTTTTGGACAGTCGCCAATTGGCGGAATTATGTATGTAAGTATGGCTTACCTATGCTCGGCTGGAGTATTGGACGAGGAATTTGTGAAAGAAGAAGAATTGGCTTTAGCCGCTGCTGCAAAAGAGGCATAGAAAACAATGCAGCCTATGTTACATACTGTACAACCACTTGTTTCTTTAATTACAGTAAATTATAATGGGAATGCTGTTACCAGCGATTTTCTGCAATCAATTACTGCAATTAGCTATAAAAACATAGAGGTTTTTGTGGTTGATAATCATTCTAAGGAATCACCAGATACACTAAAGGAGAAATTTCCATTTATACATTTAATTAAAAGTCCCAAAAACGAAGGTTTTGCGGCTGGAAATAATTTGGCCATAAAGCAGGCAAAGGGTAAGTACTTGTTTTTATTGAATAATGATACAGAAGTAAAGCCAGATTTTCTAGAACCTATTGTTTCCCTGATGGAAATCAATCCTAAAATTGGTATTGCCTCCTCCAAATTATTGTATTATAGTGAACCAGATACCATTCAGTATGCTGGGCATGGAGGTATAAACTATTATACAGGGCGAGGATTTTCTATTGGTTTTGGCGAAAAAAACAATGACAGCTATCATGTAAATTACCGCACACAAATGGGACATGGAGCTGCCATGTTAATTAGCAGAGCAGTAATTGATAAAATTGGTTTATTGGCAGAACTTTATTTTCTTTATTACGAAGAAATGGACTTTTGCGAGCGTGCAAAGAAAGCTGGTTTCGAAATTTGGTACTGCGGAAGCTCAGAAGTGTTTCACAAGGAATCTATTTCAACAGGAAAAAACAGCCCATTAAAAACATATTATTTAACCCGAAATAGACTCATATTTACCAGAAGAAATGCAAAGGGACTGCAAAAGTTGATAGCACTTTTATTCTTTATGTTATTGGCTTTTCCAAAGGGTATAGTGCAATATGCGCTAAAAGGAGAGATTTCTCTTTTAAAGGCATTTGTTAGAGGAACACTATGGAATTATAAGGGTAATGATATCAGTGCAAATGAAGGGAATGTGTATATAGATTACTAAACAAGCTACTTAAATAAAATTTGGGCAGTAAATGGCTTTCATTTATTGTTATTACTTTAAATATAATATAATTGTAACCATAATGCTTGAATCTACCCTCCTTATGTTAGAGTTAGTGGTGCTTATTTATTTAAGCTTTAACATACTATACGTTACGGTATATGCGTGGGGTGCTTTTTTTTACAAAAAAACAGATTTTACCAAAACACCAACTAAGTTTAACTCTTTCGCCATACTTATACCCGCTTATAAAAGTGATGCCGTAATTATTGAAACCGTGCAGCAGTCATTGCTGCAAAATTACGATAAGAACTTGTTTGAAATAGTAGTAATAGCAGATAGTTTGCAGGATAAAACGATTGCTATTTTAGCACAGGAAAATATTACACTTATCCCAGTTAGCTTTGAAGTAAGCACCAAAGCCAAATCTCTCAATACTGCGTTGGCAATTTTACCCGAAAAATACGATTATGCTATTGTTCTTGATGTAGATAATATTATGGAGTACGATTTCCTGAAAAAAGTGAACGTACGACTACAAGAAAATGAAATGGTAGTTCAGTGCCATAGAACGGCTAAAAACCTAAACACTTCATTTGCAGTGTTGGATGGACTAAGCGAGGAGATAAACAACCATATTTTCAGGAAGGGACATATAGGCTTAGGCGTGTCTGCCGCATTAATTGGGAGTGGTACAGCTATTCAATATGCGTATTTTAAAAAGGTAATGTCGGAAATTGAGAGCCCAGTAGAAGACAAAGAATTAGAAGTAATACTGTTAAAGAACAAGTATAAAATTTTGTATGAGAATGATGCACTTGTTTTTGATGAGAAAGTAGATTCTTCTGCTGTATTTGCTAGCCAAAGAAGAAGGTGGATAGCCTCCCAGTTTTTCGATTTCAATAAAATTATTTTAGATGGTTTATATGAATTGTTTGTGCACCGTAATTTTGATTACTTTGATAAAGCCATTCAGAAAATTTTATTGCCAAGGGTATTGTTGTTAGGCATTTCAGCCCTATTGTCGCTTACTGTATTTTTTAGCACTGTATATTTTGGCTTTATTTTTTTAGCCTTGTTTATTCTGTGTTTAGTTTCTTACGTTATAGCAGTTCCGCCAAGTTATATTAACTCAAATACCATTAAAGCCACACTTAGTTTGCCCAAAGCAGTTTTTTTAATGTTTATGGCTATGCTAAATAGCAAAGGTGCCGCACATAAAAAATTTATTCATACGCCTCATAAATTATTAAATGAGAAGGATGAATTTAATGAGGAGGAAAAATGAGAATAGGTATTGAAGCACAACGTATTTTCAGGAAAAAGAAGCATGGAATGGATATGGTTGCTTTAGAGTTAATAAAGCAATTGCAAATAATAGATACCCAAAATGAGTATTTTATATTTGTAAATACCATGGAAGACAAAGAATCGCTCCAAGAAACAGCTAACTTTAAAATAGTTTATTTAAAAGAGTCATCTTATCCAGTTTGGGAACAATACCATCTGCCAAAGGCAGTAAAAGAATATAAGCTAGACGTTTTGCATTGTACCAGTAATACAGCACCTCTTTATACATCTGTTCCATTGGTTATTACCTTGCATGATATTATATACTTAGAAAAATGGAACTTTACACAAGGAACGGCCTATCAAATTGTTGGAAATTTATATAGGCGTTGGAATGTGCCTCAAGTAGTAAAAAAGGCAAGACATATTATTACCGTTTCAAATTTTGAGCGGGGAAGAATAGCTGATTATTTTAAGTTGCCAACCCATCAACTTTCAGCCATATACAATGGGGTAGGTACACATTTTAAAAAAGTAAGTAATTTAGCTGAATTAGAAAGGACAAAACGCACCTATCATTTACCTGATAATTTTATATTTTACTTGGGCAATACAGATCCTAAAAAGAATGTAATGGGCGTATTAAAGGCATTTTCTATATTAAAGAAGCGGGGCAATTTAGATACTAAATTGTTGATGTTGGATATAGATAGGGATTATTTATTGAATATTATGCAGCAAATAAATGATACTGGATTAATGAACGATATTGTATTTAGCGGATATGTTCCCAATAAGGACTTACCTGCCATTTATTCGCAGGCGAGTTTGTTTTTATATCCCTCATTGCGAGAAAGTTTTGGAATACCTTTGGTAGAAGCAATGGCATGTGAAGTGCCAATTATTACCTCCAATACATCATCTATGCCAGAGGTAGCTCTTGATGCTGCCTTACTCGTTGATCCAAATAATCCTTATGAAATTGCCGAAACAATACATAAATTGCAAACAGATTTGAGTTTGCAAAAACGATTGATACAAAAAGGACTAGAGAGAGCTACGCACTTTACTTGGAAAAGTAATGCGGAACGCACTTTAGAAATTTATAAAAAGCTTGCAATTGCCTAAATGTAGAAAGAAGTATGGAAGAAACTAAAAGCTATCACCAATTTACTAATTACAAAGATTTTGAAGACTTTAAACGCTTAGACTTTATAGTAGAGTCTATTAATAGTTTAAATAGTAAAAATATTTCCGTTTTAGATATTGGCTGTGGCAATGGAAATATAGCTATGGCTTTAGGAGCAGTAGGGTACAATGTAAAGGGAATAGATATAGATAAAAACTCTATAGAATTGGCTTCCAATAAAAATACCTTACCCAATGTAAAGTTTGAAGTATATGATGCCAACTCTTTTACCATTAATAATAGTTTTGATGCCATTGTTTGCAGCGAAGTACTAGAGCATTTGGATAAACCATGGGAGCTTGTTGCTTCTGTTTTCAATATATTAAAGCCAGGCGGTGTTTTTGTTGCTACCGTGCCTAATGGATTTGGCCCAAGAGAAGTATTAATTACCAAACCTATGCAATGGTTACACCGCAAAAATTTGGATAAGTCTATTATTTCATTAAAGAAAATGCTGGGTTATGGCAATACCACCTTACAATCATCCAATGCCGATTTAACACATACTCAGTTTTTTACCAAAGGTAAATTTGCTGCCATGTTGCTGAATGCAGGGTTTAAGGAATTGCGTTGGAATAATGCCGACTTCATTGAAAGAATTTTTCCTTATAGTTGGCTTACCAAACGAATATACTTTTTGCAGAAACTAGATTGTGCTTTTGCCGACCATATTCCTAAACAATTAACGAGCGGATTCTATACCGCATGGACCAAATAATTAGCAAATGGTAGAAACGCTTTTTTGGATTTGTATTTTTATTGTACTGTACAGCTATATTGGTTACGGAATAGTCATATACATTATCGTAAAAATAAAGAATAGCATTGCTACAGCCCCCGTTTATAGCAGTTCATTTGAGCCAGAAGTAACCTTAATAGTTCCTTGTTTTAATGAGGCAGATTATATAGAAGAAAAAATTGCCAATAGTTTAGCACTAAATTACCCAGAGCATAAGTTAAAATTTATTTTTATAAGCGATGGCAGTTCAGATGCAACGGCTGATAAGATAAAAAAGTATCCGCAAATACTGGCTTTGCATGAAGATAAACGCAGTGGTAAAGCGGCTGCTATGAATAGGGCTATGCAATATGTAAAAACGCCCATTGTGGTATTTTGTGATGCCAATACCACTTTAAATGCGGATGCCATAAAAGAATTGGTAAAACACTACGAAAACCCAAAGGTGGGCGCAGTAACTGGCGAAAAGCGAATTATTTCAACCAATAAAGAAGGAGCAAGCACAGCAGGGGAGGGTATATACTGGAAATATGAATCGTTGTTAAAAAAATTGGATTCCGATTTTTATAGTGTGGTAGGAGCTGCAGGAGAATTAATGAGTTATAGAACCGCACTCTACAAAGAATTGCCTAGCGATAGTTTGCTGGACGATTTAATGCAATCTATGCAAATAGCCATAGACGGACACCGCGTTATATATGAGAAAAAGGCATGGGCTGCTGAAACAGCCAGTGCCAATGTAAAGGAAGAATTGAAACGGAAAATACGCATAAGTGCCGGAGCATGGCAATCTATGTTGCGCCTTGGCAAAGCTTTCAATCCATTTCACAATTTCAATTTGTTTTTTGCTTTTATATCGCACCGAGTTTTGCGTTGGACGCTAGCACCTTTTAGCCTTTTATTGATACTTATATTAAACATATACCTTTGGAACGACATAGGCTATATTTATACCTATATTTTATTGGCACAAACCATGTTCTATGGCATGGCATTATTAGGGTGGTATTTGGAAAATAAACGAATAAAAGTAAAAATACTCTTCGTACCGTACTATTTTTTCATCATGAACTTATGTGTTTATCTTGGTTTGTTCCGGTTTTTAAAAGGTAAACAGTCCGTTTCTTGGGAGCGGGCAAAACGAGCGCAAAAAACCATTTAAGCAGCATTTTGGCTATTTAAATAGCGGTATAGTTATTCAAATGGCAATCCGTTTTGTTTCCTTTCTATTTTGTCTGTTTCTTTCAAGATTGATTTTAAATTAGTGTGCTGATTTTTAGGCTCTTGTAACTTTTAATGTAAGGTATTTGCTACATTATTTTTACTGGTTGAATTTAGTAAGTGCCACTTACAAAAGATTACTTCTACTCAGGTAAATATTTATGGGAAATCTAGTGAAAAAAATAACTTCGTTCCGATTAGTGTAATTACATTAACCAAAAGAAAACAGCAAATACAGCTTATGAAAAATATATTGTATGTTTTAGCCCTTACCTCACTATTGTTTTTTGCGTGTAAACGCGAAACTAGTTCTGAGCTAACAACCAACAACAACAATTCTGCTAAGGTATCAAATATCAATGAGATGCTTGTTCCCAATGGTTTTAATTACGAAACCACCAAAGAAGTAGAGTTGACATTGGCACTAAAAACCAACAACGACTTACCATCGAACCATACCATGGTAAAGTTAATGACCAATAGCATTGACAATGGTGGACTTTTGATTTTAAAGGGAATGACCGATAAAAACGGTGTTTTTAAAGCCAAAGTAAGCGTTCCTACCTATCTAAATCAAATTGTTTTACAAACCAGTGCATTTAATATATGCGATAATATATTGGTTGATGTAAGCACTAAAAACGTTTCTATGGTTTTAGGCGGAAGCAATCCTGCTCCAGTAAACACCATAGCACGTAAAGGAAATAAGCCAAGTAGCTTTGGTAAATCAAATGCCAAATACTCTTCCAAATTAGGAACATGGGTTTTACCTTTGGGTTTGCCTAATTATTTATTGCTACCTAATGATGTAGTTGATGTTCCTTTCCAAACTAGGGTTGGTTCTATGTATCCTGAATCCATTAACCATGCAGCTACTTTTCCTCGCTTGGTAAACGATAATTACTCTTCAAGGGTATTAATTGTAACCAAAACTACCGATGTAATTATTACTTTTTTAAACGAAGGTGCAGGTTTACAAAATACCCTATTTTACTACACCTACGATAAAGATTTTCCGCCTTTAACCGAGGCCGATATTGATTCGTTCTATATCGTTTATCCTAATGTATCTAAGGTGGGCGATGGCGGTTCTTTAACCACTGGTATGAGGGTAAACTTAGGTACTTTTGATGCAGGAACGGCCATTGGCTTTGGTATTGCTTCTGGTGGCTATTTAAGTACCAATTTAATAGATGCTACTGTTCCTAAATATTTTTCTACTAAAGCTTTAAATCCAGAAGTAAATGCTGATAAACAACACGTATCCATGGTGCTTGATCCAGCAACGGATAGATTTATATTTGGTTTTGAAGATTTGAACCGTGATTGGAATCCTGATAATGATTTTAACGATGTAATGTTTTACGGAAGTTCTTCGGTAATCAATGCCATTTCAAAAGAAAAAGTATATAAAATTGCATCTACCGTAGATACAGATGGTGATGGAGTAGATGATGGAAACGATGATTATCCTACTGATCCTACAAGAGCATTTAACAATTACTATCCTAATGGTGGTTTTTATGGTTCGGTGGCTTTTGAAGACAACTGGCCTTATAAAGGAGATTACGATTTGAACGATTTAGTAATTGAGTACCGCCACAATGCCATTTCCAATGCCAATAATGATGTAGTAGAAGTAAAATCGAATGTGGTAACTAGGGCTTCTGGAGCGGCATTTACACATGCTTTCCATATAGAGTTTCCTATTACCAGTGCTAATTCTACATTGGTTACAAGTGGTACCAAAATAGGTGCTGCCAATAATACCGTAATACAATATTTTACCAACTCAAGGAGTCATTTTTCTAGCTGGAATACTTGGCAAGGTGTGCCGCATGGCGACTCTACCATGTTTACTTCGGGCTTCCAATTAGTAACTCCTATACCTATAGCTACTTTTGGTTTAAGCGAGTACAATCCATTTATATATGTAAATGATATAGACCACGGACAAACCATGGAAGTGCATTTGGCAGGTAAGCAACCTACCAACTTGGCCAATACAGGTTTATTTGGACAAGGTGCAGATGCAAGCAGTGTAACATTGAATAAATACTACTTAACAAGTACCAATTTACCTTGGGCCATAAGCACACCAGTACCATTCCAATATCCAACAGAAAAAACAGATATAACCACCGCCTATTTAAATTTTGCCAATTGGGCACAAACTGCTGGTGCAAGCAATAGAAACTGGTACACAACTGCCGTGGGCAATAGAGACAACGCTAAAATATATGTAAAACCATAAAACAAGTAAGGTAATATAATTCCAAAAAAAGTCGGCTATTACATGCAATAGCCGACTTTTTTGGTATAATAGCAAAAAATAGTTGGTAAAATCGGCCAAAAGCCTTTTCCACAAAGGGATTGAGAGAAGCATATTGAAAACGTTTTCAAT
>JANMIV010000402.1:0-3800 GCA_031375995.1 Bacteroidota bacterium | reverse complement strand
CTGAAATGACCATGTACAGAGGCTTACAATTTTCTGTAAATCTTATTGCATTGAATGTATTGAAAAGCTTGGGCCCCAATGCCATTAAGCAAGTAATAAATATTGCCAAAAAGATGGGCGTTGAAAGTGAAATGGGCCCTTACCCTGCTACCGCACTTGGTACTGCAGATATTTCTGTATTTGAAATGACTGGTGCTTTTAGCACTTTTGCCAATAAAGGCGTTTGGATAAAACCACAATATCTTTTGAAAATTGCTGATAAAAACGGGAATGTAGTTTTTGAACAAAAACCAGAAAGTAGAGAAGCACTCAGCGAGCAAACAAGTTATGTAATGTGTAAAATGCTTGAAAAAGTAACTATGCACGGAACTGCTGCTAAGGTAAAATACCAATATGGTGTGCAAGGGGCAGTTGGCGGTAAAACAGGTACTACACAAAACTATAGCGATGGATGGTTTATTGGGATTACACCCACTTTAACAACCGGAATATGGACTGGTTTTGAAGAGCGTGCTATCCATTTTCGTTCTATGAGTTTGGGAAGTGGCTCTGCTATGGCTATGCCTATTTTTGGCACATATATGAAAGCCCTGCAAACACAAAAATTAGTAAATGTAATAGACAATTGGGAAAAGCCTAAAGCTGATTTAACGCTTGAATTGGATTGCGATGCTTACCAACCTGAAAACAAATCAAACGATCCGTTTACCGAAGAGTAATTGATTATACGTGATGCACACCCAACTACTTTGGGGTACAACATATTTTTACAGTTTGTGTTTCGCTATCAATATGTGGGCTTAGGTATGGGATGCCTAAATTCATTCCACGGAGTATAAATATACAAGCAAATAAGAGTGCAAATAAGGGTGTAAGTTTATTGATATTTTGCCGCACTTTAAGGGTCATAATTTGCCCGAGAAATGAAATGCTAAACATCATAGGAAAAGTTCCCAATCCGAATAATACCATAAACAAGGCTCCCTCATAGACAGATTGTGAAGCCAAGGATGCCATTAAAGCCAAATACACAAAACCACAAGGCAGTAAACCATTCAATGCTCCTATTAAAAAGAAAGCATAAAAATATTTAGACGAAAACAGCTTTGCATAGGCTTTGTTTCCCCACCAATTTATTTCGAATTTACTTGCCATTTTAGGAGCAAAAAAACGAATAGCTGTTATGCCAATAATGATTAATCCTGATAAAATACTCACGGACTGCTGCCAACCAGCCAGTTTAAGCCCAAATCCAAAACTGCCAATTACAGCTCCCAGCACTCCGTAAGTAAATATTCGACCTATATTATATACCAACCGAGAAGTAAACAAATGGGCTTTGTCGCTGCTAAATTTAGGTAACGCAAATGCAATAGGCCCGCACATACCTGCACAATGAAAACTTCCTACTATTCCTGTTATAAATGCGGTTAAATAAAGCATAAGTTAATCAATGGTTTTATATGCTAAGTCTTTTTTCTATGTAATGTTGCCCTTGTTCATCGCGCCAAGTTATTTTACTGAGCCAATTGCCTTTGGCAAAATTGGTTAAGTCAATCATACAAGAATTGCTGCTGTCATTGAATGATGCTACCATTTGTTTGTCTTGTGCTTTATCTGCTAAATAGTAAAAGTAAATGTTTACTTCTTTTACTTTGTTCTGAAAAGGATTGTGAATGCGCAAAGTTTTTGCATCTGCACCTGCTATATTTTCTATACTTACATTTAATAAACTATCTGCTCCCCTATTCTCATTGATGGTGGTTTGGTAATTCTCTCCTTTGGTATAATAATCCTTTTCCAACAAGGCAACGTCTTGTTTTAACATCCCTACAATCATTGCTACTATAAATGCCATAAAAAGCACTGTTAAAATCACCAATTTTGTCCCCCAATTCATATTTAATTCCTTTCTATTATACTATTCATTTACAGGCGCTAAAAAGTTAGATTTTACCTGTTCTATTAGCACTCCCTTTGACTTTACATTAATCAATACTTCATTCTTATTCAGCTTAATTTGAGCAGGATCTATCTCTATAAAAAAACTTGTTTTATTCAATTCATCCTTTGGCACTATAATGCGGTTGTGGTCAACATATACTATTTTACCTCCTATGGGTTTTACTACTTCCAACTCAATAGGAATGCTTTCAAAACTCTTATTTATTAACTCAATATTGTATAAGTTGCTTATATTTCCATTGGCCTGTGTTTGATAAAGCATACCAGCAGTTCTGTTTAAAGTAGTTTCAATTTCTTTTCTACTTGCTACTAGGTAAATCAATAAAGAAAATAAAACAAGCAATACCATAGAGTAACCCACATTACGCAAGGTAAATTTGAATGTTTCCTTTTTATCAATTCCATTCTTTGAATTGAATCCAATCAATCTTTTAGGTTTATCTATTTTCAGCATTACCTCATCGCAAGCATCTATGCAAGCGGTGCAGTTAATACACTCCAATTGAGTACCATTTCTAATATCAATGCCTGTTGGACAAACCTGCACGCATAGTTTACAATCAATACAATCTCCTTTTACTTCCTGCTTATTAGATTCTCTACTTATTTTTCCTCTTGGTTCGCCTCTTACATAATTATAGGCAACTACTATGGAATGTTGATCCAACATTAAGCCCTGTAAGCGGCCATAAGGACAAATGATTACGCAAACTATTTCACGTAGAAAAGCAAAAACGAAATAAAATATGGTCGAAAAAATAAGTAAGGATATAAACTTACCTATATGATTCAAGGGTCCATCAACCACCAATAGTTTCATCTCTTCAACTCCAATAATATAGGATAGAAAGGTATTGGCAATAAGAAACGATAGCAAAAAGAATACGATATGTTTACTTGTTTTTCTAATTATTTTTTCACTATTCCAAGGCTGTGCAGCTAACTTCTTTTGTTGGTTAAAATCGCCTTCTATGAGGTATTCTATCTTACGAAATAACATTTCCATAAATATAGTTTGTGGACATGCCCAACCACACCACACCCTGCCAAACAATACAGTGAATACGATAATAAACAATATAAAAGTAAGCATTAACAAAGCAAATAACGTTAAGTCTTGCGGCCAAAAAGGCATACCAAATATTATAAATTTACGTTCCAAAATATTGAACAATAACATGGGGTGTCCATGTATTTTAATAAATGGGCTTATAAAAAACAGAGCATATAAAAACCATGCAAAAAGTGTTCTGTAAAGGTATAGATTGCCCTTAGGCTTTTTAGGGAATATCCAGAGTCTCTTCCCATCTTTATTTACATTAGATAAACTATCTCTATAATGGTCTTCATCCAACGCCTTTGCAGCAGCTACTTCTTGCATGTTTGTATTATAAACCTATTTCAATGCCGCAGTTAAACTATCTTTTACTGGCTCGCTTCGTGTAGAATCTGCCATGGTTGTTTCCATTTTAGTTCCTTGTGGAGCCAATGCTCCAGCTGGATTTGTGCCTTGTAAAGTCTCAATATAGCTAGCCAACTCTGCCATTTGTAATCCATTGAGTGATTTTTCCCAAGCAATCATTCCTTTACCAGTAACACCATATTTAATCGTTTTAAATATATCTGCCAACTCCCCTCCATGTAACCAATATTCATCGGTTAAGTTAGGTCCTACTTTTCCCTCTCCAGCAGCACCATGACAAACCACACACTTGGCAGTATAAATTTCTTTTCCATCATTCAATTTTGCTGCATCTGTTATTGGTTTTATATTGCTTTCATCAATGGCATTGCCCATTTTTTTCAAATACGATACTTTGGCTATTTCTGCATCT
>JANMIV010000359.1:0-3245 GCA_031375995.1 Bacteroidota bacterium | reverse complement strand
AGGTGAAAACGATGTTTACTTTATTGATGAAAACAAAGTGTTAAGCAAACCTTTTCAGTATAGAAGTTTGCAATCAGGAACAAATATTCAATCACGCTTCGCAGAGTCTAAAACCACAGATTCTTTATACGCCTATTTTTTGTATTTAAATACATTTAGAAACAATGATAAATCATATAGTCAATTCTTTGTTTCTTATAACTTAACATCAGAAAAAAGTTTGCATTTTGATTATTTCAATAAAAATTATTTTATTGATGATACCTCAACAAATATTATTTATGACATTATGATGGAAAATGATGATTATAAGGTGTTTTGGTTTGGTAATGATAAAACAAAAGCATTGGGATATACTATTAATTATTATAGCAATAAAATACTGACCAGATCAATAAAATTAAATACCAGTCAACTTTACACCAAAGCATTTGAATTCAATAATAAGCTTTGCTTTTTTAATGAAACTGGAAATGATTTTATATATTTTGATTTTGTTACTAACCAACTTGATTCAAACCAAACTTTTTTAGCCGATTTTAGATTGATAGGTATTTATAATAACACCGCTTATTTTGAGAACAAAACAGATAGATCAATTTATTCAAGCATTAATTTAAAAGACTTCAAAAAAATGTATACTGATTTAATTATGGATAAGGTTTGGGCTTATCACAAAGGAAGGCACATCATTTATTCTCAACAGTTTGAACAAAATACAATTAGAACACATAAGATTTGTTTACTAAATATTGAAACATTAAAAGTTGTTACTTTTACTTGGGATTCATGGAATGGAGAAGCCCAATGTTATTGGGTAAAAGGAAATGACTTGTTTTTATTAGCAAAAGACGGTGTTTACGCGCGAAAATTTTAAAAAAAAATTGTGCATAAGCACAAAATATTCAACCAAATTGAAACAATAATTATAAAAAACCATGATCCCAAAAGTAATTTTTACCTTGTTAATACTTTCATTTTTTGCATGTAAAAAAGAAAACGATAACATAGTTAACAACGACCAAGTAATTGATTCAATTGTTTATTATAATAAATGGACAAAAATGAACAAAGTTCCATTAAGAATGACAGATTATGTTACGGACGTGTCTTATCTTCCAAATAAAACCATGGCTTTGTTAACTAATGCTAGGGTAATTTTTGTAGACTCTAATTTTAATTTGGAGCTATCACCAAGATTTTTTTCTAATTCGGGTAATTTTTACATGAAATTCCAGACTTATGATGCCTTTCCAAATATGAAAAATAGATTTTTTTATATGACAAATGCCATGTCGATTCCAAATAAGCCTAGTCAGTTAATCATTGAAAACACTATTTATGGTTCTGAAGTTAATACCCAAATTTACTCACGAAATTTTTTCGTAAAAGACACAAACCAGAATAATTCTTATAATTATATGGGTTATGGAGAAGACTATTATGCATACTACATTTACAAGGCATTGCCCAATTTAGATAACTATCAATTACGCTATTATAACAACCAAAAAGGAATAGATACTACAATTTCTTTTACTGGTGAAGGTTATAATACTACATTTAGAATTGGAGACAACGTAGTTTTTTGGAAATATTACAATAATGTTTTTACTACTATAAATACTCGAACAATGTCTGTTCAAGAAAATCAAATCGTTTCAAAAGACTTTAGATTTATAGGTACTTTTAAGAATGCTGCATACTTTTACGGTAATATTTTTAATCAAGGAGTATTTAAATCTAATGATTTCGAGGATTTCCAATTGGTTTATAAGAGTGAATTAATGGGTAATTCATTGCCTTATTTTAACGAAAAATACTTGTTAATCGAAAAATACCAAGATGCTATTAATACATCAAAAAAAGAACTTATACTATTGAATCTAGAGAATAATTCTTCTCAAATTATATCAATGCCATTTGGGTCTTATGAAGAGGTAAGGTGTAATTGGATTATAGACAATGTTTTGTATGTACTAACACAAAATAATATTTATGCAAGAAAGTTTTAAAATTTACTAAACTTATCGTTATTCTAATAGTATTAACTATTTACGCCAACTTAGTATTTATCAATTACGGTAATATCAATATTTTAAACAATTATGTTATTTTCGCCAGCATAACATAAAAAATAATCCATTCATGAAATACGTTGCTTTAAATGATTTACATGCTGCCTTGGGCGCTAAAATGATTGAGTTTGCAGGATATAATATGCCTGTACTTTACACCAATTTAATTCAAGAACATTTGGCTGTTCGCAATTCCGTAGGCGTGTTTGATGTAAGCCACATGGGCGAGTTTGTATTAAAGGGTGAAAAAGCATTGGATTTAATTCAGTTAATTACCAGTAACGATGCTTCAAAACTAACAGATGGTAAAGTACAATACACTTGTATGCCAAATGATAAAGGCGGGATTGTTGATGATTTATTGGTGTACCGTTGGAGCGCAGAAGAATACTATTTGGTGGTAAATGCTTCCAATATTGAAAAGGATTGGAATTGGATAAGCCAACACAATACTTTTGGTGTTGAAATGCAAAACATAAGCGATGATTTGAGCTTATTTGCAGTGCAAGGGCCTAATGCCATTAAGGTATTGCAAAAACTAACCGAAGTAGATTTAAGTGTAATGGAATATTATACATTTTGCAGCGGTACCATGGCTGCTTGTGAAGATGTAATTATTTCCAATACTGGCTATACTGGTGCAGGCGGATTTGAAATATATGTTTGGAATAAAGATGCAAAAAAAATGTGGGAAGCCATATTTGAAGCGGGTAAGGAATATGGTATTATGCCAGTAGGCTTAGGTGCACGTGACACCTTACGCTTAGAAAAAGGTTTCTGTTTATATGGAAACGATATAAATGATGAAACCAGCCCAATTGAAGCAGGTTTAGGTTGGATTACTAAATTTACCAAACCTTTTATAATGAGCGAACACCACAAAGCCATTAAGGAAAATGGGGCAAGCAAAAAATTAGTTGGTTTTGAGTTAATAGATAGAGGCATTCCCCGTCAGCATTATGCAATTAAGGATGCAGAAGGCAATACCATTGGAGAGGTAACTTCGGGTACCCAATCACCTAGTTTAAATAAAGCCATTGGTATGGGATATGTTACTGCTTCCCACAGCAAAGCCGATACTGAAATATATATTGAAATACGCGAAAAACTGATAAAAGCAAAAGTAGTAAAAGTGCCCTTTTTATAGCCTATACTTAACTTGCTCTA
>JANMIV010000352.1:0-1492 GCA_031375995.1 Bacteroidota bacterium | reverse complement strand
CCCATCGGTTTGTATGGATATACATAAATAAGATAGAGTCAAAACCAAGTGATAGAACAATAGAATTACCAGCATTTGTTTCAGAAGGAGTATATAAAGTAGATTTATTAGCTATAAACAAACAAACAAACGATACCACTTTTGTAAGTAAAAATATTGCAACAGCAGCAACTACAAAATGCAGTGCCAATTTTTCTTATAGCATTGTTCCTGTGCGAGATACTTTACAATTAAGCAAAGTGATAGTTGAATATACTGATAAAAATGGCGTCAAATATTCATCAAAATACAATGAACAATTTACTGGATTCTCTATTCAAGAAATAAGTAATTATAAAAATACGGCTACTGGACAAAAAACCATAAAAGTAAAGTTATCTTTTTCATGTCAGCTAAGTGATGGTATAAGAACGATAGAACTAAAAGATGTAAATGCCGTTTTGGGATTTGCTTACTAAGCTAGCTTATTGAGTGTTTTAAAGCCACCATCATTTCTTCAATTTTACGCAAAGCTTCAGTATCTGTAAGCTCGCCATTGCTATTTACCTTACTTTTTATTCCCTTTATTAAAACCCCGCTATTACTGCTAAGCAAAGCCCCAACTGTTTTTAACATCAATTCCAATTGCTCATAAGCCTTTTCTCCTGAGCTAGAAGCTACTATAAAGGCACTTGGCTTATTTGTAAAAATTACGGTGGATACCACCCACTCAAACACATTCTTTAATGAACTGGGCAAACTAAAAATATACTCTGGGCTACAAAACAAAACTCCATCTGCTTCTATTAATGCTTTTCTTAGTTCACTAACAGCTTCAGGTGGATTTTCTGTATCTAAAATAGGGTTAAAATGGGGCAGTGTATCCAAAGAATGAAAAACAGAAATATCAAATACTGACTGATACTTTGCTTTAATTTGTTGTAACAATGTTGCATTAGCAGAAGGTACATTCAAACTTCCAACAATAGCCAATATTTTGGGTTTATTCATTTTTGTTCATTTAAGATGCAATTTTATTCAATATTGCTCGGCAAAATTAATAATTGGTAATGAGTAATAGTATTTCACTTATATATTAAATTGTGTTTTTGTCGTATTTTAAGCTAACGAATTGATAGGCATCTGCAAAATACATCAATTTACGGTTGTTAATTTTTCCCTTTAAAAATCAAAAGCAAAACCCTTACTTTCGCGCTGAATGGAAAACATACGTAATTTTTGCATTATAGCTCATATTGACCACGGAAAGAGCACATTAGCAGACAGACTTTTAGAATATACCAAAACAACTAGCCAAAGAGAAATGCAAGCTCAGTTGCTAGATAATATGGATTTAGAGCGCGAAAGAGGAATTACCATTAAAAGTCATGCAATTCAAATGAAGTATGAACTGGATGGCAAAAAGTATATTTTAAACTTAATTGACACCCCAGGGCACGTAGATTTTAGTTACGAAGTATCTCGTTCTATTGCTGCTTGCGATGGTGCTCTG
>JANMIV010000346.1:0-1927 GCA_031375995.1 Bacteroidota bacterium | reverse complement strand
GGTATCAATGGGCGGTAAATATAATAATTGAATTGTTTTTACTTATTTTTTTAATTCAATTGGCTCTTTTTGAGCGGTATTCAATGACATCTGTCAGCAAAAATAATGCATATTCCCCAAACTAAATTTTACCTCACTTGTCTATTTAGGTATGAGCTCACAAATGATTAAACAGTACATAGAACACACTTTATTGCACAATAAAGCACCAGAAAGTGTTTATCTTTTTGCCAAAGCTATTGGTATGGAAGAGAAAGAGTTTTACAACCACTACGCTAGCCTAGGCAGTTTAGAAGCCGATATTTATAAAATTTGGTTTGAAACGGCTTTTAAAACGTGCTCGGAATCCGAGCCTTGGCTTAATTATTCTGCACGCGAAAAGGTGTTGGCAGTTTTTTTTGCTATTATAGAGGAAGTAAAAAACTACAGGAGTTTTGCTGTTTACCTAAAGAATAGAGATTTGGTAAAATTGCCTAAATGGCCCAGTTACTTAAATGAGCTGCATGAGGTATTTATGCTGAGTATGAAACCTATTTTAGGAGAAGCAATAGTTACCAATGAAATACAGGAACGCAAATATTTAGATGATAAATATGTAAGTGGCTTGTGGTTAAACTTTTTGTTTGTGCTTACCTTTTGGTTAAATGACAATAGCAAATCATTTGAGAAAACAGACGAATCCATAGAGCGTTCTGTAAACTTGGCTTTTGATTTAATGGGAAAATCGGCATTGGATGCCGCATTGGATTTTGGAAAGTTTTTGTTTCAGAATAGATAACTGGTAGCCACAGATTACACAGAAAAAATTAAGTGAATAAGCTACAATATTTGTGCAATCTGTTGTGAAAAAGGGAGTATGGAGTAGATAAATAGTAGCCACAGATTACACAGAAAAAATTTTAAGTAAATAAGGCTGTAATATTTGCGCAATTAGGGGTAAAAACAAATCATTTATGGAACAACAATCAATTCCTTCGACCAAAGTAGAACGCGCTATGCGTTTTGTAAAAACGGGAGCACAAATAGGGGGTAACTATATTAAACATTATTCTAAAAAAATAATGGATCCAAGCATTAGCAAGGATAGTTTGCATGAGGATAATGCAGAGGATGTATATAATGCACTGAGCGAGTTAAAAGGATCTGCTTTAAAAGTAGCCCAAATGCTAAGTATGGAAAAAAATATATTGCCTCGAGCTTATGTCAATAAGTTTGCTTTGGCACAGTATTCAGCTCCACCGCTATCAGGGCCATTAATTGTACAAACATTTGTAAAGCAGTTTGGTAAAACTCCGCAGCAAATTTTTGATACCTTTAATATGCAATCTACCCGTGCTGCAAGCATAGGGCAAGTGCACGAAGCCAGTATAAACGGTAAGAAACTGGCTATTAAAATACAATATCCGGGTGTTGCCGAAAGTATAAGAAGTGATTTAAAGTTGGTAAAGCCTATTGCTTTTAGACTAATTGGCTTGAGTGAAAAGGAGTTTGAGAAATACATAATAGAAGTGGAAAGTAAGTTGTTGGAAGAAACCAATTACGATTTGGAGTTAAAGCGTAGCCAGGAAATTTCAAAGCTATGTGCCCATATAGAAAATATAAGATTTACCCAATATTACCCTGAATATTCGAGCAATAAAGTATTGGTAATGGATTGGCTGGAAGGTTTGCATTTAGAAGAGTTTTTAAAAACAAATCCAAGTCAAGAAACGCGCAATAAAATAGGGCAGGCTATGTGGGATTTTTATGATATACAGGTGCATGAGCAAAAGGCAGTACATGCAGACCCGCATCCAGGTAATTTTTTAATGACAGAAGATGGTAAATTGGGGGTGATTGATTTTGGATGTGTAAAAGAAATACCAAGTGATTTCTACTATAATTATTTTGCCTTATTAGTGCCTGAAATTTTAAAGAATGATGAAAC
>JANMIV010000282.1:0-2003 GCA_031375995.1 Bacteroidota bacterium | reverse complement strand
CAACAATTAAGCAATAAAAAGCATCGCAATAACTTAAAGCGTTGGTGTGGTATTATTCGCTTTAAAAAGGATGCCTTAGCCATTCAAAAGGAAATGCGCGATGAGTGGAAATAGGATATTAATTGACACCAATATAATACTTTATATTCTCAATGGGGATGAAACGCTGGTAAGTTTTTTAGAGGATAAAGAATTATATATATCCTACATCACAGAAATGGAATTATTAAGTTATCATGATTTTACCGATGTCAGCAGGAAAAGCGTAGCAGCATTTTTGCGTACATGCACCATTATAGAAATGAATCATGCTATAAAACAAAAAGCAATACAGTTAAGGCAAGTACACAGACTAAAATTGCCAGATGGTATTGTTGCTGCAACATCATTGTATTTGGATTGCCCTTTAATGTCAGCAGATAAGGGTTTTAGTAAGATTAAAGAAGTAAATCAAGTACTTTATTACCCTAGTTGAGACAACCTTAGCCTTCCTCGTCCGCTGTTCGAGATGTTCCGTAGGGCATCTCGAAACAAGATAAAATAGATTTAAATCTATAAAAGAGCCAAACAATTAAATCAAACCATACAAGTCAAAAACTTGTGCGTCACCAACAACACACTGCCAACATTAGCGTTTAGCATAGTATCACCAACAACGCACCTCACCTTTCTATAAGAATTATACTCCGCACTCCTTTAGACTTGCATTTCAAATTAATCATTAATCATTGCAATTGTTGTAAAATTTTCTTTTTGCTACTTTTTCTTTTGTTAATAAGTGTTGATTTGTTGATAAAGTTAACACTGACAGAGGCGAATTAGTCCGCACTCCAGGCATAAGACCTATCGAGCGATTGAATCCTCTGTCAGTTGTTTAATCACGCTTCAAATAGAAATTAGAGCATTGAGGCTCGTTAGTAAGGTATTGAATGTGCTTAAACTCGTTAACTTCAATTTTAAAATCTAATCACAAATTTATGAACTGGAATTATTTTATTGGCATTGATGTATCAAAATTATCTGTTGACATCTGTATTCTTCTAGGCAAAGAAAAGGTATTAAGCAAAAGCATCGAAAATAACCCGAAGGCTCTTTTGAAGTTTTGGAAAGAAGCATCTAAGGGATTAATTGGATTTAAATCAGAGCACATTCTCTGTTGTATGAAGCATACGGGTATTTACAACGCTCATCTCCTTTCATTTTTTACAGAAAAAAATGTTGCAATTTGTTTAGAAAACCCCACTCATATTAAATTATCTGGTGGCTTACAAAGAGGTAAAACAGACGAAGTGGATGCAGAACGTATTGCCGTTTATGCTTACAAAGAAAAAGAAACACTTAAACTTTGGACACCAACTAGAGAAGTAGTAAAAAAATTGAAACACTTATCGGTGCTTCGAGTAAGGCTTATTGATGCAAAAAAAATGCTGTCTGTTCCTACAAAAGAAATCAACGAGTTTGATAAGCAATCGGCACGGTTAATAAGCAAACTGTGTGAAAAAACATTACGTCAAATTGATAAAGATTTAAAAGCTGTTGAAGATAATATTCAAAAAATAATTGACGAGGATGAAACATTAAAAAGATTGTTTGAGATAATCACTTCAGTTAGTGGAATAGGCGCAGTAACAGCTGTAGAAATTATTATTACAACCAATGAGTTTAAAAATATTAACAGTGCTAAGAAATATGCTTGCTATTCAGGTTTAGCTCCTTTTGAACATTCATCAGGTACAAGCATTAGAGGTAAAGCCAAAGTATCACATAGGGCGAACAAACGGGTAAAAACTCTGCTACACATGGCAGCTTTAACTGCTATAAATTATAATGCAGATATGAATATATACTATAAAAGAAAAGTAGATGAAGGTAAAAACAAAATGCTGATAATTAATGCTGTGAGGAATAAACTTGTGCAAAGAATCTTCGCTTGTATAAATGATAATAGATTTTATCAAAAAAATTATCAATATTCTCTTGCATAAACCATAGAAATCGCTCGC
>JANMIV010000266.1:0-2960 GCA_031375995.1 Bacteroidota bacterium | reverse complement strand
TGCCCACACAAACATTATAGTTGAAAGGGAACATAGTATATTGAGGTAATTTTTTAATAACCTTAATACCTTTGCCATGGCAACAACCAAGAGGGAAATCAACATCAACTTCAACTGTAATTGGGTCTCCGTATGACGTAGGATAAAAATATAATACATTACTAGTGGATGATTGTGTTACTCCATCTACAGTCCATTTATAACAAGCACCTGCATAATTTGCAGTTGATACTTTTAAAAAGCCCAAAGAAGTACAAATATAATCAGGTGCATCAATTGCAATGGTGCTTCCAACTATTGATATAGATTCGGTAGCAGTATTGGTACAAGTATATCCACCACCAGCTACAGAAACAGTAATAGTACCAACTGGACCATTGCCCCAAGTAACACAAACTTTATTTTGCGTTATTACTCTATCAGCTAACACATCTCCAGTAATTGTCCATGTATAAACTGCTCCCGGAATCAATTCAGTAGTATAACACTGCCTGCTGCCTCCACAAGCCGTTCCAGGACATTCTATGGTTGGTTTAGTTCCAGATATGATATTGAAAGTAACCTTTGTTTTATATTGGCAACCTTCTTTAGTAGTTATTGTTAAAGTAGCGGTGTAAGTGCCAACAAAGGCAAATTGATGTGTAGTAAACGGAGCACTTGTTGTGGCAGTATAGCCGTCTCCAAATTCCCAAAAATAACTTACCACATTGGTAATTGGCGTAGTGGCCGAAGCGTCAAAGTTTACAGGAGTATTAATACAACTTCCAGAAACAGAAAAAGCTGGAGTAGTTCCAGGAGTAATAGTAACTTCACATTCTTTTACCGATTTACAGCCATATATTTTATGGGTAATTTCTAATTTAATAGTACCAGTACCACTGGTACCCCAAACAACGCATGCTTCGGTAGAATCTGAACTAATTGAAGCAATAGTTCCATTAGTTACCGTCCAAGTCCAAGTATAATCGGCAGAAGTTCCAAATTCTTGATCAATGGAAGCATCATAACAATTATAACTTCCAGCACAAGCAGAACAAGGTTCTCCACCTCCAGGTACGCCTTCTTTAGGGTTTCCTCGGTCATCAATTATTGGTGCTTGCCCCTCTCTTAATTGTTCTCCGTTACTTCTTTTACAACAGGGTAAGTTAACGCTTGGAGGAGGGATTACTTTTACTTTGTATCTAAATATTTTAGTACAACCAGCCGCGGTAGTAATGGTATAATTAAGGTAATTTACTCCATAAGATGACCATGTAACATTGGCGGTAGAAGAGGTAGAAGAAGTTACACTTCCTCCTTGTGCAGCCCAACTATAGGAAGCAGCTGGAACAGTGCTAGTAACGGAATAACTTTTGGAGTCGTTTTGGCAACTAATTGTATCACCAATAAAGGTTACAACAGGGTTGGCTCCAACAGTTATAGTAGTAGAATAGGTGCCTCCAGTAGCAACCAATGTTACAGTATACACACCTGAGGTGGTATATGTGTGAACTGGATTACAATCAGAACTTAGTCCACCATCACCAAATGTCCATGCGTAAGCAGGCCCATTTAGTTGACTGTAGAACTGAACGGTGACGGGAACGCAACCACCATTTGCTACATAAGTAAATCCTGCCGCAGGCGGTGCTAGCATTACTTTAGCATTTTTTTCCAGTTTGGAGAGATGGTGCTCTCCTGGACTTCCCAGCAACTGATGTGAATACATCAGTAATAGCCAAACAAAGGCCATTAGTGTAGTTTTTTGTTTCATAAAATTGATGTGTTTAAGGTTTACAAGACAATAATTATTTATTATCCTATGTCAAATGTATTTTGACTAAAACAAAAAATGTGTGGGGTAAATACTGCTTTTTTAAATTTTTCCACTGTTTTTGTGTAGTTATTTGATTACAAAGTGTGGGGTTTTCCCTACATTTTGCCTTAAATTGACAAAAGTGTATGTTTTTGAATACAATATTGATAGTGCTAAAGCTCGTCAAACAAATTAGATAATAATGTTGTTTTGAACACATAATAATGCATTATAAATAGGCTATTTGTAATTGGGATTTAAAAGAGCAAAAAAAGCATCAAATTACTAGCTGTGAGTAAGGGCACAGGTATTAAGTTTTGTGTAGAAGTCGAGGTGAAATTTTACTTGAATTAAACGTCTAGTAATCGCCTATGATAATTTATTTGGCCTAAGTGATAGCTTAAATGACTGAGGAAACGAGTTAAATAAAAGCCTGTCGTATTGGTGCCCATAAAGTCATAAGGGTAGATGGAAAGTAGGTCTTCATCGGTCAATTTTTCAAAGGCCAAATGAATCAATGATATAACTTCAAGCGTTTTTGTTTGTAATGCATCTTTACTCAAATTCTTTTCTGTAAATTCAGCTTCTCTATTCCGCACATAGCCAGTATTTAGTACAGTTGTACCAATAAAATGTTGTAAATTTCCTAAAATATGCAAGCATAAATTTCCTCCTGAATTCGTTATTTGTTTATCAATAATCCAAATATTGGTTTCATTTTTATAAAGTGATATTTCTTGCCTTAAATTTTCTAATTCAAATAGGTAAAGCTGCTTTAATAGTTGAGTTTGCATAATGCAAGGGTATGAAAAAATAGCAGCGATAATGAAATTCATTTTTCAACATTTATTATTTAAGCATTACATTCGCGCCTCGATAAAAAAGTATGGCAGAATTTAAAAAAGTAAAACGCAGCGAAAACTATTCCGCATGGTATAATAATTTGGTAGAACAAGCCGATTTAGCTCAGCATTCAGCAGTAAAGGGTTGCATGGTTATAAAACCGTATGGTTATGCTATTTGGGAAAAAATGCAGGCTGAATTGGATAGAAGATTCAAGGAAACAGGACATCAAAATGCTTATTTCCCTTTATTTGTACCCAAAAGTTTATTTGAGGCCGAAGAGAAAAATGCGCATTCTTTGGCAAATCCCTCCGCATTTTTC
>JANMIV010000231.1:0-2487 GCA_031375995.1 Bacteroidota bacterium | reverse complement strand
AAAAGGCGGCTATGGCTGGTATTCCTATTATTTGTGCTGTAGGCGCTCCCAGTAGCTTGGCAGTAGAAACCGCCAAAGAATTTGGCATTACTTTAATTGGCTTTTTACGCGAAAACAGATTCAATATTTACAGCCACCCTATAAGGATAGCGCCATCTAATTAGCACATTTATTTATACTAAAATAAACTCCCCAATTTAGGAGTGATATACTCTTGAAGCTATTATTTTACCTTCTTTTACAACCAATACCTCTCCCACTCTTAAATCTGCTTCATTAGGTGTTTGCCTTATATACTCCATGAAAACTTGTTCATCATCTGCTGTTAGTTTCAGTACATGGTAATGTAAATGGGGTAAACGCTCAAAAGCATCAGCCCACCAAATACGCAGTTGGTCTTTGCCTTCAATCAATCCATTGCTTGCTGGCTGGTGTGTTTTCAACTTAGGGCTATAATGGCTGGCATTATCATGGTATAGCGCCAATAAAGGCTCTAATTGATGTGCATTGAAAGCTTCAAACCAAGCCAAAGCTATTTGTTTTAAATCGCTTGTCATTTGTGTAATAGTTATTGAACAAACAAAAAAAAGACGCGAGTATTCGCGTCTTTTATTATAATTAGTGTTGGTGGTCGGGGCCAAATATTTCCGTTTTATGACCAAAATGGTGCGCAAACTCTCTTATTTCGTCTGCTATTTCCTTATTGTTTGTTGCTCTTTCGTAAGTATCTCCAAGGGTAGCAATGGTTTGAAACATAAATAAATTCATTTCATCTACTTGCATTTCATTGGTCCAAAGATCAATACGCATGGCATTTTGTTCTAAGCCATTAAACAAAGAAAGTAAAACAGCTTTTGCTGGTTGTTGCCCATCAAAATCTGCATCGTCAGCATCCCATTTTATTACCGTTGGCATGTTTTCCGCATCTATTTCTACATCTATTCTTATTTGCGATTTTTTCATTCTTTTATTTCAAAATTTATAGTTTATATTTTATTTCAAAATTTTTGTTTTAGCTGATAGCTTCTATCAAATCTTGTTTGGTTATAATATGTACTTGATTCATCAAATCTTTTACCAACACTGCAGCATTGTCTCTGGTAATAGCACGCGAAACCTCTTCCATACTGGCTTGTGCATGCACAAAAGGAAAAGGAGCACTCATTACTTCACTTACCAGTTTTAGTTTTAAGTCATGGTTTTCTATCAACATACTAAACAAAGAAGTATCATTCAATGAACCTACAAACTCCCCATTTTCATTGGTAACTGGCAATTGAGAGATAAAGAATTTCTTCATCATTTGCACGGCAGTGCCCACAGTATCGCTTGTTTTAGCTGTAACCAATTTTTGGTGTTTATGTGTTTCAATCAGGTTAATGGCTTTGGTTTGTTCACTCAACAAAAATCCTCTATCGCGCATCCAATCATCATTGAACATTTTTCCTAAATAACGAGTGCCATGGTCATGAAAAATAACCACAACTACATCGTCTTTTTTAAATTGTGCTTTCATTTGTAGGACTCCAGCTAATGCAGAACCTGCTGAATTGCCTACAAAAATGCCTTCTTCGCGTGGAATTCTGCGGGTCATCATAGCCGCATCTTTATCCGTTACTTTTTCAAAATGATCTATAATATCAAAGTTTACATTGGCAGGTAAAAAATCTTCCCCTATTCCTTCTGTTATATATGGGTATATTTCATCCTTATCAAAAATACCTGTCTCTTTGTATTTCTTAAACACTGAACCATAAGTATCAATGCCTAATACCTTGATATTGGAATTTTGCTCTTTTAGGTATTTACCCGTTCCACAAATAGTTCCACCAGTTCCTACTCCTACTACCAAATGGGTAATTTTACCCTCTGTTTGCGCCCAAATTTCAGGCCCCGTTTGCTCGTAGTGAGCCGTTGAGTTGGATAAATTATCATTTTGGTTGGGTTTCCACGAATTGGGCACTTCATTAATCAACCTGCTTGATACAGAATTATAAGAACGAGGATCTTCGGGCTCTACATCCGTTGGGCAAACAATTACCTCTGCACCAAATGCTTTTAAAGCATCTACTTTTTCCTTACTTTGTTTGTCGGTAGTGGTAAAAATGCACTTATACCCTTTTATTACAGCCGCTATGGCTAAACCCATTCCAGTATTTCCACTGGTTCCTTCTATAATGGTTCCACCTGGTTTTAAGCGTCCATCTTTTTCGGCATCTTCAATCATTTTCAATGCCATTCTATCTTTAATGCTATTACCTGGATTGGTAGTTTCTATTTTAGCTAAAACAGTGCAAGGAAGGTCTTTTACTATATTATTTAGTTTTACCAATGGCGTATTGCCTATGGTTTCTAAAACATTGTTTTTCCACATGGCGGCAAACTTAGTAATACTGAACTTGAAAACAAAAGGAAAAGAAAAGATAACAAATGAATTAAATATGGTTTTTGGGTATACATTATCAGGAAAGACGTTGCATGCAACGT
>JANMIV010000229.1:0-3104 GCA_031375995.1 Bacteroidota bacterium | reverse complement strand
CTTATCGTTTTTATCACTTACACCATCACCATCTTCATCATAAGCTTTTCCTAAATTAAAGTTTAAACCAATGGTATGTAATAGGAATGCATCATTCATCCCACTAACTGGCTGCAAATCGCGCTCATCGCTAGTTACTAAATAACCATAGGTGGCTTGGTAATTAATCCCTATTACGCCACTCAGTCTAATATTAACTCCTCCTCCTAACATCAGTGAAAAGTCTTGGCCTTCTTTGGTACTTGTACCTTGAAACCTAGCCAAACCAACACCTGTTAATAAATAAGGCTGAAATAGGCTTTTTTCTTCTAACATATACCCATTATTAAATTTATACTTTATATGTGCATTTAAATGCAACATATCAGCTCTAAATCCTACCTGATTTGGCTCATAATAACTCCAAGAACCATAAGTTCCCATTGCCCCAAAATCAAAAGATGAAGTCAAATAACGAGTTAAACTTAATCCAACAGTATATGTTTTATCAATATTATCAACGCTCTTATTGTTAAAGTATAAAAAGCGACTTCCCAAATCGCCAGAATACTCACTTGTACCAGCCAGCAGACCTATATTCCATTTGCGCTCTTCTGTTTGAGCCGTGACACCAAGCATCATTATTGAAGCCAGTGAAGAGATTAGTAAACGTTTCATATTGTTATGTTTTTAAGTGATATTTTATATCCCTACAAAGATGTTTTTAACTCCCTTCAGAAGACTTACAGATATCTAAATATAAATTACATCATTCACACATTCATATAATAGTTCCAAAAGCTTAGCACCTGATAATAAAGGAGAATCAGTCAATTTAAGTACTAAACAAAAACAAAATAGCAATAGTTGAAACTTGCAAGATAAAAATCTTACTAAAGAATCTAATACCTTTGGACATATCATTTAACCATCTGTTCGTAACAATACGTAAATATATTTATACTAAATTTTTGTTACTAAATATCACTATACCTTATTAAACAAAATTATTACAAGACTAAATTATGAATAACAATAAAATTCCTTTTTATGCCAAAGCAGTAATAATAATAATAGGCTCGTTTGCTTTTATCAATATACTTTACATAACACAAGGTATTGTTGTTCCCATTCTTTGCTCCATTATTATTGCCATTGTATTAAGTCCACTTGTTGATTTTTTGGCCCGTAGAAAACTGAACTATATTCTGAGTATTTCCATTGTTATAACATTTATTAGTCTCAGTGTTATTACTGGTATTCTATTACTATCATCCCAAATAAGTGTATTTACGGAGTCATTTCCATTATTGGTTGATAAATTTTATAGTGCTTTAAACAACACTACAGTTTGGATTACAAGCAACTTTAACATTAGTAGTAAAAACATAAATACTTTTATTACAGATACAAAAATAGAAATGCTTAGTAGTAGTCGATCATTAATTGGATCAACACTAACATCTATGGGTAGTATGTTATTTACTTTATTATTGGTGCCTGTTTACGTATTCATGATACTGTACTATAAACCATTAATACTTGAATTTATCCGCACTGTATTTGATGAAAGGAAACACCAAGAAGTAAATCAAATATTAACTGCAACCAAAAAGATTATTCAGCGCTACTTAATTGCACTTTTACTGGAAGCAGCAGTTATAGCAATACTTAACACGGTGGGGCTTTTAATTATAGGCATTGATTATGCTATTATTTTGGGTATAATAGGAGCCGTTTTAAATACCATTCCTTATATTGGTGGTATTGTTGGAACAGCTCTTCCTATTATGATAGCCATTGCTACCAAGGACTCTTTTAGTTCTGCTTTGTATGTAATAATAGCTTACCTCATCATACAATTTATAGATAATAATTACATACTCCCTAAATTAGTTGCTTCCCGTGTTAAAATTAATGCACTTATTTCTGTAGTTGCTGTAATAATTGGTGGACAATTATGGGGTATTACTGGTATGTTTCTTTCTATACCTATTACGGCTATCATTAAAGTTATTTGCGATAATATACAAATGCTAAAACCGTGGGGCTTGCTTTTAGGTGATACTTTACCGACAGTAGATAAAGCAGTTAAATACAAGAAAGCTGTTGATAAATTAAGGTAATAGTATCAAGTTACAGTTAGAAAGATGAATGTGTAGAAAGAATGGATGAGAGGCTTTCAATTAAAACAACACATTGCAGTATCAACGGTACAACAAGTCTATAATAAAATATTATTAAAAGAACAATTTAAAACCTCTGGAACTAAATCAATATTTACTTTATTCATTGATATACTAACCAGTAAAAAAGCATCTTCTGAATAAAAATACACACATATCTTTTTACACTAGCAATAAGAAACATCTTGTTCCATTTTTACTTTATTTCCTATTCATAATTAACCCAATAGCAATAAATGCACAAATACCTAAGGATACTAGTAATTTGTATTACAAGCTAGAGAAAATGGCCGATAAGCACGAATTTACAAGTTGGATTCATGATGTGGTTTTTGAAGACATTAATCCCAATGACTCTATTGTTCCTACAGAATTTAAAAAGAAAAAAACGGCTAATCCTTTTCTTAAGTATAAAGGAAAAATTGTTAGAAAAATAGATGTTGTTGTGCTCGATCCTTTTGGTTATTCCGTTAATGATTTTTATGGAAAAACCCCTGACTATATTGAAAAATTGGGTAATAAATACCATGTAACTACAAAGGAACAAATAATAAGAAATCTATTACTGTTTAAGCCCAATGAAATAGTTGGGGTTCTAGAATTGAGTGAATCGGAAAGATTATTGCGCTTATCACCTTACACCTTTGATGCTCGAATTTATATTCAAAAAAGCTTAACAAAAAAAGGTGACAGTATTGATATATTGGTAGTAACACAAGATAGATGGACTGCCACCGCTACCAGTTCCTTTGATTTAAGTGCACCTGATATTATTTTAACAGACAAAAATATACTCGGTTTTGGCCATCAGTACGACCAAGGTTTAGCTTGGAATAATACCGACAAAATTATCACAACATCAGGGCGCTATTCAATCTTCAACATAAAAAAAACATTTATAAGCACAGCTATTTTCTATTCAACAGCCAAAGACAATAA
>JANMIV010000225.1:0-3051 GCA_031375995.1 Bacteroidota bacterium | reverse complement strand
GTTTACTTGCCAAGTAGCATCGGTAATGAGCAATGACCATACCAAGCCCGCAGCCAAAAAACCATTGTATAAACCTTGATTAGCAGCCATTTTTTTGGTGGGTGCAAACAATTCACTTTTTAAAGCACCTTTAAAGGTTTTTTTACCTTGGGTTTCCCAAGCAAACATTTCCAACCATAAAATGTAAAAATGCTCCAGTGCAATAAATGCAATAATAATTTTTGATGCGATTGTCATAGGTTTTATTTTTTAAGAGTTTAACTAAGTAATACTTTCCATGCATCGCTTATTTTGCTTTGGCTTAATAAGTAATGAGCGAGTCGGTGCAATTCTACTTGTCGTTTTTCTGGGTCTTCCCCAAAGCGTTCGTGTATGGCAAGTAAGTCTTTATTCATGTGTTTGTATATAGCCACGCTATCCGCATCGGGCAGTATTTGTTCATTGGCAAGCATTCCTAAATCGTTTCCTGTTAAAATGCTGCTTAAGCGAATGGTTGCAGGCAATTGGTCAACACCCATGCCTAGGTTTTTATTGGGCTTAGGCACTTCAAACAGTGCATCGCCATTGGCTCTTACGTACCAATCGCTGCCCAAACGACCCACTAAATCCATTTTATGTTGGTCTATTTTTCCATCCAAAGTCATTACCGAATTGTCAATATGCATCAGTATTATTTCAGCTATTACCAAATTACCTGCTCCACCTTCATTTCCCGTTTGTATTATTTCGCGTACTTTACACTCAAACTGCACCGGACTTTCCTTTACTCTAAATGGTTTTACTTTTTCAGAGGCAATAGGAGTGAAGCCAGATTTAACAAATTCATTTACTCCTTTTGGGTATTCGCAACTAGCCAAACTCATTTGTTGCACCATACTGTAGTTTACTACATTTATCACTACTTCTTTGGTAGCCATCACATTTTCTAGCGTATGTTTGATAGTATTATCTCTCACTCTGCGTGCTGGCGAAAATATCAGCGTAGTTGGATTTGAACCAAAAATATTAAAGAAACTAAAAGGACTCAAATTAGGATTACCTGCTGCATCCATCGTACTCGCAAAACAAATGGGGCGCGGTGCAATAGCCGTTAACAGGGCATTGTGAAACTCAGCTAATGGAAGTTCTTTGGGTGTTATGGTTTTCATTTTTGGTTGTTAGTTGATGGTTGTTAGTTGATGGTTGTTAGTTGTTAGTTGATGGTTGTTAGTTGATAGAGCGATTAGTTGATTGGTTTGTTGAATTGTTATGTCAGTTCGAACGTCATTGCGAGCGAAGCGTGGCAATCTAGTATGAGATTGCTTCGTAACTCGCAATGAGGTTTAAATTAACTCACAGTTATCAAAAAATAATTCTTTTTGCCTTTTTGAACAATCAGGAATTTATCATTGATCAGTTGTTGAGCGCCTATTGTTTCAGTATCGTTTTCTACTTTTACTTTATTAATAGCTACACCGCCACCAGCTATCATTTTGCGGGCTTCTCCTTTTGAGGGAAAAATAGCCGTTTTTTCTGCCAATAGTTCTACTATGTTTATTCCGTTTGTTATGTCGGCTTTGGAGCAAGTAAATTGCGGAACCCCATCAAAAATATCTAAAAAAGTAGCCTCGTCTAATTCGGCAAATGCTGCTGCGGTGGAGTTGCCAAACAATATATTGGAAGCTTCTACAGCCGTATTGTAATCAGCTTCACTGTGTGTACGAATGGTAATGTCTTTCCCCAACGCTTTTTGTAAAATGCGTAAATGAGGTGCTTTGGCATGTTCTTCTTTTAAATTTTCTATTTCTTCTTTGCTTAATAAAGTAAAAATATAAATCCAAGAAGCGGCATCGCTATCGCTGGCATTGAGCCAAAACTGGTAAAATTTGTAAGGCGATGTTTTTTTTCTGTCTAACCAAACCGCACCACTTTCTGTTTTACCAAATTTAGTTCCATCCGCTTTTTTTATCAATTGGGTGGTCATGGCATAGGCTTCACCTGCATCTTTTCTGCGTATCAGTTCTGTGCCTGTAACTATATTTCCCCATTGGTCGCTGCCGCCCATTTGCACTTGGCAGTTTAGGTTTTTCCATAAGTAATAAAAATCGTAGCCTTGCACCAATTGGTAAGTAAATTCGGTAAAACTCATTCCAGTATCGCCCTCTAAGCGTTTCTTTACCGAATCTTTGGCCATCATATAATTTACGGTTATATGCTTTCCTATATCGCGTATAAAATCGAGGAAGGAAATACTTTTAAACCAATCGTAATTATTGACTAAAATAGCTCCGTTTTCTCCCGCATTAAAGTCTAAAAAATGACTCAATTGTTTTTTTAAGCAATCCTCATTGTGGCGCAATACCTCCTCTGAAAGCAAATTGCGTTCATCGCTTTTGCCAGATGGGTCGCCAACCATGCCCGTAGCACCTCCCACCAAAGCCACTGGTTGGTGGCCTGAGCGTTGGAAATGAATCAGAGTCATTATTTGCGTTAAATGACCTACATGCAAGCTGTCGGCAGTTGGGTCAAAACCTATATATCCGCGGGTTATTTGTTTGTTTAGTAATTCTTCGGTTCCTGGCATTACATCGTGTAACATGCCTCGCCATTTTAATTCTTCAATAAAATTCATTTCTTCAAAAATAGAGTTGCAATAATAAGGATTTATGCACGATAAGATAAGCACAATTAATGCAATTGTAAATAGGGGAGCAAGAGCATGAAAAATGAGGTTAATAAAGCGTTTTTGTAGGTGTTTGATAAGGGCTAAATACTCTTTTTTACCCAACGAAGGACTTTCTTCACCAATCAAAAATCGTTTGTAGTCCAACAATGGATATTCTTCACCCAACAAAAGACTTTTTTTACCCTACAATGCATGTTTGTAACCCTACAAAGGGTCTTTTTTACCCAACGAAGGACTTTCTTCACTCATCAAAAGGCTTCTGTGACCCAGCAATGGATATTCTTTACCCAACAAAAGGTATTTGTAAACAAGCTTTTTATTGAGTTATGTTAAAAACCGAAAAATGCAAAAAGCAATTTTGGTATCGTTGGTGAAGAACACCAACA
>JANMIV010000189.1:0-1354 GCA_031375995.1 Bacteroidota bacterium | reverse complement strand
ATTTCCAAATAATTTCAAAATTTTATTTGACAGGGAATTTAATATTAAGTCAAAAAAAGATGGTTGCTAATAAATTTTCTGTGGCCAATGATGCGCCTGCTGTAGTTTACGTTTAGTTGTAATCCGTATGTTTGCGGTAGGCGCCATGGATTTTAGTTAGGTTTTAAAAAATCTCCGTCTACGATTAAAAGTTTAACACCACTTTCAGAAACCGAACGATGAGAGCTTAATTCGTCGGATACAATGTAAGTTTCGCCTTTTGTCAATTTCGTTTTTTCTCCACTTTTTAATTCAGTTACAAATTCTCCTTCTAAACAATAAACAATGTGACCTTTTTCACACCAGTGATCGGCCAAATATCCTTTGCTATATTCAACTAACCGAATTCTTAATCCACCAAATTGTATCGTTTGCCAAATGGCTGTGCCGGTCTCGCCTTTGTATTCAACTTTTTCTACGGAAGGCCAATCTATTGTTTGAAATGGGATATTGCTCATTCTTGCATATTGTAAAAATTGTTTTGCTTATTATTTTAGCGCCTTAAATAGTTCGGGTGGTATCTATCCTTACGTCGTCAATCCTTTTTTGCTCAGCAATAATCTGTTTCAGTTTTTGCTTTTGGTTATAATTTTTAAAACCAAATATGCCTATCAAAACTATAAGTATTATGCCTACAATTAAAAAATTTCGTTGCAATTTTTTTTGTTCTAATTCCATTTTTATAAGAGCCTGGTCTTTTTGTGTCGTCTCTTCTATTTTATCAAATTCATAGTCCATTTGAACTTTAATTACATTTTTAGTATTTTCTTCGTTCAATAAACTATCCTTATAAACAGTGTACATTATATAATTACTAAAAGCCTTTGATAAGTATTCGCTTGCTTCTTTCCATTTACGAGATTTAGCTAATGCCCCTGCCTCCACACTATCCAGCTTACTTAAGTTCAGGTAAGCGTTTTTAGTCCATTCCTTATGTCTGATTTCGCGCGCCATTTTTAAGCCTTTGTTTACAAATTCAAAGGCCTCGGTGTTTTTATTAAGTTTTGAGTAATTATTTCCAATGTCAATATAAGAAGCTACTAGCCCTACCTTGTCCTCAATTTCCATACGTATCTTCATCGCTTCAAAAAATTTCTCCAACGATTGGTTATACTTATGTTCGTGTAAAAGCACATTACCCAAACTATGGTGCGAATTACCAATGCCGGTTTTATCTCCCAATTCTTCTCTTATTTTTAAAGCAATTAAAAAGTTTTTGCGCGCTTCTTCTGTTTTATCCTGATCCATCAAAATATTTCCAATATTGCTAATCATATTAGAGTAGTGCATATCGTTGGTTTGGCCTATTGATTCT
>JANMIV010000177.1:0-8376 GCA_031375995.1 Bacteroidota bacterium | reverse complement strand
ATATTTAAATTAAACAAACAAAAAAGATAAAAATGAGAAAATTAGTATTAGCAATGGGTGCATTAACCCTATTAGCCATAAGTTGTGGTAAAAAAATGCAAACAACGGAAAGCGGATTAGAGTATAGAATAATTACTTCAGACGATACTGCACGCTTAGTAAAAAAGGGCGATTTAATGATGATTCAAATGGTTGGTATTGGAACTTTAGCCGATTCTTTAGGTGGTAAAGACACTATTTTATTCGATTCTTATAAAATTGGAAAAGCATATTATATTCCTTCTGATGAAACTACCTTAAAAGATGTATTCATGATGTTGCATAAAGGAGATAGTGCTCAGTTTAATGTAAATGCCGATACTTTATTTATGAAAAGTTTTGGTCAATTAACACCGGCTTTTTTAAAGAAAGGTTCTCGTTTAAACTTTACAGTTAAAATAGAAAATATCTATAACCAAGAAGAGTTAGCCATTATGCAAAATGAAGAAAAAGCAAAAGCTATTGCGAAAGATTCAATTGCAGCTAGTCAATATATAGCCAATTTAAAAGATGTAAAGACAACAGCTTCTGGTTTAAAATATATTGTAACCAAGCCTGGAAAAGGAGCACAACCAAAGGCAGGACAAGAAGTACAAATGTTGTACAACGGTTATTTGTTAAATGGACAAACATTTGACAAAAATGAAGATGCTGCCAATCCGTTTAAATTTGTAGTGGGTGTAAAACAAGTAATTGCAGGATGGGATGAAGGTGTTTTATTAATGCATGAAGGCGAAGAAGTGAAATTTATTATTCCTTCACGTTTGGCTTATGGAGAGCAAGGTGGCGGACCAATTCCTCCAAACTCTACTTTGATTTTTGATGTGAAATTATTAAAGGTGTCAGCAGCACCAAAAACCCAAGATAAGAAATAATACCATGCGCTTAATCAGAGTATTAATTGCTTTAACAGTATCATCTACTTTTATACATGCACAAACATGGATAAAAGTAGATGATAATACTGCTTTTCGTTACATAAAAAGAAACGAGAAAGGTAGGGTTATAAAACCACAAATGGTTATGTTGGTTGATTTATTGGGTTATGGTAAAAAAATAGCTAATCCAGAAGCAGATACTATTCTTTTTAATAGCGTAAGCAGTGATAAGCCATATTATATACCCACAGAGCAACCAGGTTTAAATAAAGTATTTTATCAGTTAAATACTGGCGATAGCATAGAAATAAGGGTAATAGCTGATACTTTTTATAATAAGACCTTTAGCTCTCCATTACCCGCTTTTGTGCCGCCTGGAAGTTTTGTACAACTGTTTTTTCATATTCAAGAAGCATTTACATTTGCTGAAATTGAGCAAAAATCTAAGGAACAAAATAAAGTTACCATAAAAGCAGACTCTATTAAACTATCCAATTATTGTAAGCGAATAAAAGGGGTATTGTCAACCAAAAATGGATTGCGCTATAAACTCTTAAAGGCAAATCCAACTGGTCAAAAGGTAATACAAGGCAATGCCGTATCAGTAAAGTACAAAGGATGGTTGGTAGATGGAGATGTTTTTGACTCCAATGAAACAGGTGAGCCTTTTAAATTTGTAGTGGGTATGAGTCAAGTAATAAAAGGGTGGGATGAAGGTTTAAAGTTAATGCGCGTTGGGGAAACCTATAGGTTGATTATTCCTTGGTATTTAGCTTATGGAACACATGGAACTGGGCCAATACCGCCATACTCTAGTTTGGTTTTTGATGTGCAGGTTCTAAATATAAATTAAGTTTTTTTGTGAGAAATTTTTTATAAAATTGTATTGTATTAAGTAAAAGAAAAATGTTAAAAAAATTAATAACCGTAGGGATATTTTTTATGGTAGCTTCAGGGTTTGCGCAACAAGCAAAACCTAAAGTAGTAAAGAAAAGTGTAAAGGCTAAAACAAACGTTCCTACAAAAGAAAAAAAGCCGATGACAAATGACAAAGAATTAGTAACAGCCAGTGGACTAAAGGTTAAAATAACTGAAAAAGGAACTGGAAAAAAGGTAATGAATGGCGACAAAGTAACTGTGCATTATACAGGTATGCTATTAAATGGTAAAAAGTTTGATAGTTCCAAAGATAGAAATCAACCATTCTCTTTTCCTGTAGGTAGAGGGCAGGTAATACCCGGTTGGGATGAAGGATTGCAATTGCTAAACATAGGCGATAAAGCCGTATTAACTATTCCTCCTAATTTGGGATATGGTGCTGGTGGTGCGGGAGAAGCTATTCCCCCTAATTCAACTTTGGTTTTTGAAATAGAAGTATTGGATGCAATTGAAATGCCTAAGCCAAAACCAGCTGTTCCGTTTGTTGTAGATGGACTTGACACCGTGAAAATGCAAAGTGGTTTAAGGTTTATAAAGGTAGAGTCGGGAACTGGGGTAAAGGCACAACAAGGCAAGTATGTTTCGGTGCACTATACTGGCTATTTAATGGATGGTAAAAAATTCGATTCATCAGTAGAACGTGGCGAACCTCTCCAATTTCAGTTAGGCAGAGGAATGGTAATAAAGGGATGGGAAGAAGGCATAGAACTAATGCACGTAGGCGATAAAATGCGTTTTATTATTCCTAGCGAGTTGGGTTATGGCGAAAGAGGTGCTGCTGGAGCTATTCCACCCAATGCAACTTTGATTTTTGATTGCGAATTAGTTGGTATTGAATAGTTAAAAATTGTATATTATAAAAGTAAACAAGCCCAATTGCTAAAGAGCAATTGGGCTTGTTTTGTTAATGTCTGGTTGAAAGGATAAAACTTTTTGTTACAGTAACTAGTTATACTTAAAACAATAGGAGTAAAATGAAAACTAGAAACAATGTAATAATAGTAGCTATTTTGCTTTTTGCAAATGCTTGTGAACCCGTAAAGGTGTGTGTTGACAATAATTCATTTCAATATCTGAAGGAGAGTGAGCTAAATAGCTTGCCTTATCAAGATTTTTCCGAACTTACGTTTATTCATCGAACCAATCGTGATACATTCCTATTCAAAGGAGGGAGTTATAAATCAGATTTTACCAAATATGTTATTCCACAGGAATGCCCTCAAACATTTAATGCACAGCGAAGAAAGATAGAATTTGTAAATGGGAAAAGTGGAAGTAAAATTACAGTGGAAAATGCTTTTTTACAGACTGGAGTAAGTACACTTAACATCATGTATAATAATGCCAATAAAAACATGGAGTACGCTGTTTTTTCCAAGCCTTTTACCTATGACTCATTGCTTATTGAGGGTAAAAATTATACAGAGGTAAGAGAAGTTAAGCCAAACCAAGCAGAGGGTAATCTCGGATTCTTGTTTACACCTAAGCAAGGAATAATACAATTAATAAATGGAGCTACCAATGATACTTTAAACTTGGTAGATTTAAAACTATAGAACCAAACTACTTTTTAGCTTTGCTGTGTGTTTCTGGTGCAGCATTATAGTTACTTATGTTCTATACCCTTTTCTTTCATTACATCAAAACCATAGGCACGTATTACTTCAATAACTGGAATGGTTTTTTTACCGCGCTCAGTTATGGTATATTCTACTTTTGGAGGAACAACAGCATGTACCTTTCTAGTAACTAACTCATCGCGTTCTAATTCCCGCAATTGAGAAGAGAGCATTTTATGTGTTATATGAGGTAAGGTTTTTTTCAGTTCTCCATAACGAAGCGTATTTTGGTTAAGCCGCCATAAAATAGGCATTTTCCAAGTTCCACCAATAAAATGGAACGCAAACTCAACAGGGTTATAAAAAACCTTATGGTCATATATAAAATCAGGCATAATTATAATTATTGATGCAAATATAAGGCTTGAATGCTTTATTAAACACAATACTTTCTAAAATGATAGTATCTAACTTACAAGTTATATAGGCAATTATACATCATATATATTTCACTTTTGCATAAACAATAAAACAAACATGAAAACAATAAAATCAATTTCATTAGCCATTATTATTTTGCTAGTTAGTAAGATAACTTTATTGGCACAACACAATGCAGGCAATAATGGAAAAGTACTATTAATTGCTTCTAATCCTTCGGTGAGTAAGCAAACTGGCTGGCCAATTGGAGTTTGGGCTGCGGAAGTAATTCATCCTTACTGGGAGTTTATAAATGCTGGTTATAGCGTTGATATAGCAAGTCCAGAAGGAGGGGAAATTAAAATTGATGGTTTCAGCAATCCAGAGGATGAAAGCAAATATGCGGCTTGGGATTATTTATCATTAGGGTTTTTAAAAGATCCAAGTAAATCTAGTTTATTGAAGACAACGCTTAAGTTATCTAGCATTAATCCTAAAGATTATAAAGCAATTTTAGTCTGTGGAGGACAAGGACCTATGTACACTTTTATTGATAATATAGATTTGCACCGTTTCTTTGTCGATTTCTACCTTACAGGCAAACCAACAGGAGCTATTTGCCATGGCACCTGTATTCTCCTTAAAGCAAAACTACCCAATGGTAAATACTTGGTTGAGGGTAAAAAATGGACGGGATTTGCCAATAATGAAGAAAACTATGCTGATGCCTATGTAGGTAAAAAAATACAACCTTTCAGAATTGAAGATGAAGCAAGAAAAATGCCCAATTCAAAATTTACAGTAGCTCCTATGTTTGAAGCCTATGCAGTGCAAGATGGCAATTTAATTACTGGGCAACAACAAAACTCTGGAACAGATGCAGCAAGACTAATCATAAAACAACTAGAAAAAGACAGAGTTAATTATCCGACTTATGTGCTAGTACATGGAGCTTGGGCAGACGAAAGTGCTTGGGGTTTTGTAAAAAATGAATTAGCCATTAGAGCCAATGTAATAGTGGTAAATTTGCCTGCTCATGGAGCAGATAATACCTATGGTGTTAATGTTGGTTTAGCTGATTATGTAAAAGTGGTTAGCCAAGCAATAAATGAACAAAAAGGAAAAGTAATTTTAGTTGGACATAGTATGGCTGGAGAAGTTATTTCTCAAGTAGCAGAACAGATACCTGCTAAAATAGAAAAACTAATTTATGTTTCAGCGTACCTACCAAAAAATGGAGAGAGTGTAATAGATTTATCTAAGAAAGATAATACAAGTAAAGTAGGAGCTAATTTAGAATTCAATAAGGATTATTCTTTAGCTACCATTAAAAAGGAGGCTCTTGCTAACGCTGTTTGTGCCGATTGTCCAGACTACATGAAAGAATTGTTGATTAAATACCATAGAGCGGAACCTACTAAAGCATTAAATGATAAAGCCGCACTGACCAATAAATTCAATATGGTTTCCAAATATTATATAGCCACTACCAAAGATGAAGCCGTACCCTATGCCTTACAACAACAAATGATTAAAGACAATGGAACAATTAAGAAAGTATATGAAATGAATACATCTCATTTGCCATTTGTAGTCAATCCCGAAGCTTTCTTGAAAATAATATTAAGCATTCAATAAAATGAGAGTTTATATATTTATGGTTATTTTTCTTTTACTGGGTTGGGAAACTACATACGCCCAGCTCAACGAAAGTGATACCATAAAACTGCAATTAAGGGTTGGATTAAGTGGCAATTATCAGAGTGGTAATGTAGCCCTATTGAGTATTAGAAGCCGGCTAGATATGAGTTTTGTGCCAATAAAGAACTGGGTTTTTAAAACGCAAAATAGCCATCTATACCAAGAGTTTTATAATGTTCAAGCTGATAATGATTTATTCAGTAGAAACTATTTATACTTTAAACCTCAGCAAAAAGTATATCCGTTTGCCATGATGTATGCTTCAACCAATTATCGGAGGAAAATTGATAGTAGGTATTTTGCTGGTGCAGGATTAACATATCAATTGGTCAACAGAAAGTATAATTTAGTTAAAACATCAGCAAGTGTAGTTTATGAAGAGAGTAAATTTAATGGAACAAAATATAATTTTGAATCATTGAACGGTAAAAACCAGCTAAACGTTTGGAGAAGCACTTTCTACATTGCAGGTTTACATCAAATAATTAATAATAAACTAAAGCTGTATTACAATGCCTTTTGGCAAGGTGCTTTTAGTGATGTCAACGATTATAGAACGCAATTAGATGTAGGTTTGGATTTTCAAATTTGGAAAGGTTTGTCATTTAATATGCTGCATACATTTACACATGAAAATGTAGTTATTAGCAAGATTAAACAAGAAGATCAGATTATAACTTTTGGATTTGCTTACAATTTTAAAAGTAATCATTAAATAAAAGAAAAAGGTACTATTAATTATTGAAAATGAACACTACATTTGAATGGTTTAAAAGTATGGGGAACACAATAAACTATTTTTCAAAAGCACGTGTAGAAACCTTTAGCGATGGTGTTTTTGCAATTATTGTTACATTACTAGTATTGGAAATAAAAATACCTACTATTGATAATTATGAATCATCTAAGGCTTTATTGGATGCATTGGTTTTAATCATTCCCAAAATGCTGACTTGGATGATAAGTTTTTTGATTATTTGTGTTATTTGGGTCAATCACCATCGCATATTTGAGCAAATAAAGACAATAACACATGGTATATTTTGGTTCAATGCCAATTTGCTAATGTGGTGTTCACTTATACCATTTCCAAAAGCATTGTTAGGAAGCTATGCTAACAATCTTGTTGCTTTAATTGCATTTGGAGTAATTTTAGCACTTGCTGCTTTTGCTTTTACCATGCTTAGGTGGAATATTATTTTAAACGCTTACACATTAAATGAAAATGTAGATTTGAAGCATTTCAAAATAGCTACCCGAAAATCATTGGTATTTGGACCAACACTTTATTTATTAGGTGCTATGAATTGCTTAATACACCCATATTTGTCGTTTATAGTATATTTTTTTATACCTATTTATTTTATATTTTACAATTCAATAAAAACTAACTAAACATAATTATGCAAATTAAAAGAACGGCCTCCGCTCATTGGGAAGGCACAGGAAAAGAAGGTAAAGGTCAATTAAGTACACAAAGTGGAGTTTTAGATCATACCCAATATGGTTTCAACTCTCGCTTTGCAGATGGTATTGGTACCAACCCAGAAGAATTAATTGGAGCTGCACATGCAGGCTGTTTCAGCATGAAATTGGCTTTTAACTTACAAGCTGCGGAAGCAGTAACAGAAAGTATAGATACAAAAGCTACAGTACTTTTTGAGAACGGTACAATTGGAACTATTCAGTTAGAAAGCAATGTAAAAGCAAGTGGAATAACGAAAGAGAAATTTGATGAATTGGTGGCAGATGCCAAAGCCAATTGTCCAGTATCAAAATTATTAAATGCAGAGATTACCTTGCAAGCACATTTATTATAGTGCTTGCTAATAAAAGTGTATTTACTCATGCCACTTCTGCCATTAGGTACGTATCTCTAAACTAACTTTTATCGTTTGGAGTGAATACAAAGTTCACTAAGCGAAAGAAGATTTGGCACATGAAAGTTTATTTTACACCACAAATCGTATAAAAATGAAAATAGCAATAATTGGTTCAGGAAATGTTGGAGGTGCTTTGGCGCAACAATTAATAAGTGCTGGGCATACCGTTCTAGTAGGAAGCAAATTTCCATTGAGCGAAAAGTCAATTAAATTAGCGACATTAATTGGTGAAGACCGTTTTACTTCCGTAGAAAATGCTGCTGCGCAAAGCGAAGTCATAATTATTACCACACCACCAGAGGCTGTGTTAAGTATTATACCGCAGTTAGGAGATGTGAGTACTACTGTAATCATAGATGCGACCAATTCAATCAGACTAAAGCCCGCACCTTATAATACCGTTTATGAGGCTTTAAAAGAGTTGACAAATAGTGATTTAATTGCAAAGTGTTTTAATACTACAGGGTTTGAGAATATGTTAAACCCCGTTTATAGCATTGGCGGCATTGATATGTTTACCGCGGGCAATAATAAGCAGGCCAAAAACATAGCGCAGCAGTTGGCATTAGATATTGGTTTTGCCAATTGCTATGATTTTGGAGGTGATGATAAGGTGGCTTTATTAGAACAATTTGCGCTTAGTTGGATTAACTTGGCTATCATGCAAGGTCATGGAAGAGACTTAGCTTTTAAATTGGTGAAGAGGTAATATTTTTGTAAGTATAAGTTTTAACAGATATCACCAATAAACCTTTTTATAGAATTGGAAAATATTTTCAGATAGACCAAACCGAATAAGATTTGGTCTATCTGAAATTTAATTAATTTTAGAATGAATCGAAATCAGCAGGACGCATAACGCCAAACCATTTAATAATGCGCTCTCCAAGTGTGTCTGATTGTATATGAATTAAATACACACCACTTGAAATAGGAACATTGGCATCATTTCTTAAA
>JANMIV010000165.1:0-3421 GCA_031375995.1 Bacteroidota bacterium | reverse complement strand
AAATCGGCTGCTTTTAAAAATATAGCTGCACGTTGTTCCCAAGTTAAAGCTTCCCATTTGGGTTTAGCTGCTAAAGCGGCATTAATTGCATCTGTTACATGGCTGGCATCACTCACATGAAACTGACCTAATAAATGCTGGTGGTCATGTGGCGGGCGCATATCCATTTTTTTACCACTACGCACCTCATTGCCACCAATATACATGGGAACATCAATAACCTTTGAGCGAGCTTCGGTTAAAGCATCTTTTAAATCTTTGCGTTCTTTGCTACCTGGAGCATAATTTAATACAGGTTCGTTTACAGGACTAGGTACTTTAAAAAATCCGTTCATATTTTATAATTGTTGTATTGTTTTATTGCTAAATTGTTTTTATTATTTTACATAAAAACGAGTGCGAAAATAAGCCATATTTTGAATAAAACACCGTGCAATTGTTTTCCTAAACAACCTATGTACTTTTGTAAGGATATATTCATTTTCTGATTTTACCCTTTAAAGTAGGTTTATTCTATAAATGTTTACTGGACTGTTGTTATACAAGGTACTTTTATCAAGCAACATACCATTATTCATGGCAACTTTTGCCGATGCTTGATTATGTATATGTATGATAGAAATAATAGATGGACTCAACTGATTTTCAAAAGCTACTTCTTTGCATTTTGTAGCCGCTTCTATAGCATATCCCTTGCCCTGTTTGTTTGGCATTAAGGAATAACCAATTTCCAGTTCTTCTACCCCATCCAAAGTATGAATAAGCAAACCACATTGCCCAACAAAAGCTTTAGTCTCTTTGTCAATAAGCACATTCATTCCTCCCAAACCTTTTTCATAACGGTTAAACACCCTATCAAACCACATTTTGCAGCGTTCTTTGGGGTCAATTATACCATGTAAAAAAGTCATATATTTAATTGAAAGCTCATTTTCACAAAAAGCCATCCAAGTATCAAAGTCTTCTGCTATTAATGGTCTAAAAATAAGTCGTTCGGTTTCGTATGCCTCTAGGGAATATTTAAATGTTCCAGGTTTCATCAATAAGGATTTAAAACAAAAGTGAGTAAATGCAAGAATAAGTAATATTTGATAAAACTCTTAAAAAGCTAACAGAGGTTTACTGGTCAAATAATGTTTTACTTCGGCTAATAAATACGTTTGAAGTTATTATTATTATAACTTGCCCCCTGTAAAACCGATTTGTTTATTACCAGTTAAAAATTATAAATTCAATGGAAGCGAATAACAGTATTCAAGAAATTTTTTTTAAATTCTTAATGCAATACCAATACGATGAAAATGATTTAGATTATTCCGTGGTTCCCAAACACATTCAAACTGTACAAGCATTGTCAGAAATAGGTAACTCTGGTATTAATATTTTTGACCTTCACACAAAACAAATGTTATTTTTTTCTGCCAACTTCGGAAAATTACTTGGCTATTCACCTGCTGACTATGCAGAAACAAGCTTCCATTTTTTTGATGGCAAAATACATCCGGAGGAAAAGCCAACACTAGCCATAAATGCGGTTTCGGTTTTAAAAATATTCAATGCCTTTACCAATGACGAAAAGCTGAACCATAAGCATATAAAAGAGTACAGAATGTTGAATGCTGAAAATAAATATATCAGGATTGTGGAACAGTATCAAATATTAGAATTAGATAAAAAAGGACAAATATGGCTTATGCTCGGTATTGTTGATATTTCGCCCAATCAAGATGAAAATTACCCAGTAAAAAGTCAACTATTAAATTTTAGAACTGGACAGATTATACCCATTGAAGCAGCGCAAAAAGCCGAGTTAGAGCTTACAAAAAGAGAGCTGGAAATTTTAAAATTAGTAAAAAAAGGATTTTTGAGTAAAGAAATATCCGATCAACTTTCTATCAGTGTGCATACAGTTAATACACATCGGCAAAAATTTTTAGAGAAATTAGGTGCCAACAACTCATTTGAAGCAATCATGTTTGCTGCCAAATTTGGACTTTTAGAATAAACATACTGATTTATCAGTATTGTATGAATTTAGGTATTGAGAGACTTTTGCGCACTCTTAATTTCTAGATTTAAATATGATACGACTTAATTTTGCTTTCCTATTGCTGTTTTTTACACTGCAAACAATTGCACAACCAACCCAAAGTATTCGAGGGTCGGTTATTAACCATTCCTCCAATACACCAATAGCTTTTGCCACAGTAGTATTACTCAATACCAATCCTTTAATTGCCACCACAACAGACACTTTGGGCAATTTAACCTTTACCAATATACCTGTTGGCAGGTACAATATAAAAGTTACTTGTGTAGGCTATGAACCTGCTATTATTCGTGAGATTGTTGTAAACTCTGCCAAACAAACCTATATAGCTATCGAATTAAAGGAAAATACTTCTTTGCTTGGTGATGTACTGGTGAGACCTAGAGTAAATAAAGAACAAGCACTCAATACAATGGCAACGGTAAGCGCACGTATGCTAAGTGTAGAAGAAGCCAAACGGTATGCGGGAGGATTTGACGACCCTGCTCGCTTAGCCACTTCGTTTGCCGGTGTTGCTGGAAATACAGGGCAAAATGGAATAATAGTTAGGGGTAATGCGCCTAAATTTCTGCAATGGAAATTGGAAGGAATTGAAATACCTACTCCTAATCATTTTAACGATTTACAATCATTTGGTGGTGGTTTATTAACTGCCTTGAGCAGCCAAATGCTAGCAAACTCTGATTTTTTCACAGGCGCATTTCCTGCCGAATACAATAATGCACTATCAGGTGTTTTTGATATTGCTATGAGAAAAGGAAACAATCAAAAGAAAGAACACTCATTTCAAGCTGGTATTATAGGCTTAGACGCCTCCTCTGAAGGACCCTTTAAAAAAGGTGGAAAATCTTCTTATCTATTCAATTACAGGTATTCCACTTTAGGATTATTAACACCTCTATTACCAGAAAATGCCAATACTATAAATTACCAAGACCTTTCATTTAAACTCAATTTTCCTACAAAAAAAAGTGGAACTTTCTCAGTTTGGGGAATTGCCTTAATAGATGGAGCAAGTGCCAAAGCAAAAAAAGACAGTGCTGAATGGAAATACTTTGATGATAGAGAAGATAACAATATTAAGCAATATATGGGAGCTTTAGGCGGCAGTCATAAATACTTCTTGAAAAACAAAGCCTATATAAAAACAACACTGGCTGCAACTACAAATAAAACAGACTGGACTGCTCAAAAACTTAATTCCCAGCTATCCTTACAACCCCAAAGCAATATTACTGTTGCCAACTCAAACCTTATTTTATCTTCTTTTATCAATAAAACTTTCAGTTCCAAACATACCAATAGAACAGGTATATTGCTTACAGGTATGATGTACGATTTGTTACTAAAAAAATCGCTTGCCACCAATGC
>JANMIV010000149.1:0-5901 GCA_031375995.1 Bacteroidota bacterium | reverse complement strand
CCCGCATAAATAAAGTAACCGTAAAAGGCAATACAAAAACAAGCGACCATGTGGTTTTGCGGGAATTGCGTACCAAACCTGGTCAGTTATTTAGCCGAAGCGATATTACCCGTAGTTTACGCGAACTAAGCCAAATAGGCTATTTTAACCCAGAAGCTTTAGGCGTAAACCCAGTGCCAAACCCAAATACAGGAACAGTAGATATAGAATACAAAGTAGAAGAAAGAGCCAATGACCAAATAGAACTTTCTGGTGGTTGGGGAGCAGGTATGATCATAGGTACTTTAGGTTTAACCATTAACAATTTTTCTGCCCGCAAAGTAGCAAAAGCAAGTGCTTGGAATCCAATACCTAGTGGCGATGGACAGCGTATTTCACTGCGTGCACAAACCAACGGTACTTTTTTCCAATCCTATTCGGCCTCTTTTACCGAGCCTTGGCTAGGAGGTAAAAAGCCAAATGCACTCAGCGTCTCTGTTTTTCACTCTCGCCAAAGCAATGGTTACAGTAGCGATGATGCCCGAAGAACAGGGCTATATACCACTGGACTTACAATAGGTTTAGGAAAAAGGCTTAAATGGCCTGACGATTACTTTGTATTGCAATACCAAGTTAGTCTGCAACAATACGACCATCAATATAGTCAAGCAGGACTTCCTTATATTTCTTCTATTGGACAAGGTTTGTCAAACAATTTAAGTTTTAGGATGATTCTTGGAAGAAACTCAACAGATCAAATTATATACCCTCGTACAGGTTCTAATATTTCGCTTTCCTTGCAGTTTACCCCTCCTTACTCCTTATTTAGCAATACCAATTACAGCAATATAAGCGAAACAGAGAAAATGCGTTGGCTCGAATTTCATAAATGGAAATTTGATGCCACTTTCTTCAATAGAATTTTTGGCGACCTAGTATTGATGGCTAGGATAAACTTTGGTGCCATAGGTTATTACAATAGTGGTTTAGGAATTACCCCTTTTGAAAGATTTTGGGTGGGAGGAGCAGGACTTACAGGCTTTAACTTAGACGGAAGAGAGCTTATAGCCTTGCGTGGATACCAAGATAATACCTTAACTCCATTATATACAAGCCCCAATACAGGTAGAATAGAACCTAAAGGATCAACCGTGTACAACAGATATACCATGGAATTGCGCTTCCCTATTTCATTAAACCCACAAGCTACTGTATTTCCATTGGTTTTTGCCGAAGCGGGCAATGCCCAATTGGAGTTTAGAGATTTTAACCCCTTTAAACTATACAGAAGTTACGGAATGGGTGTACGCATTTTTCTACCTATGTTTGGTATGATTGGGCTTGATTATGGTTGGGGTATAGACGATGTGCCTTTGAGGCAAGGTGTTAATGGAGGTAATTTTCATTTCTTAATTGGACAACAATTTTAATTTTATATATTGTCGCACTAAAAAAACACAAAAGCAGTTTCTAAATTATCATGAAAAAAATAATTATCCTTATTGCGGTATTAATCTCCTTGGGTTGCACGCAAGCAATGGCGCAAAAATTTGCTTATGTTGATACAGAGTATATTTTAGACCTAATACCAGAATACAGATCAGCCCAAAAACAACTGGATGCCATAAGTGAAGATTGGCAGAAAGAAATAGAGCGTAAAATGGCGGAGTTGGAAAAGGCAGAAAAAGAATTTGCTGCTGAACAGATTTTAATGAGCGATGAAATGAAAAAGAAACGCGCAGAAGAAATTAAGCAGAGACAAGATGAATTGCGTGATTTTAGAAATAAAAAATTTGGCTTTGAAGGGGAGTTATTTAAAAAAAGACAAGAACTGATAAAACCCATTCAAGATAAAGTATATGATGCGATACAAAAAATTGCAAAAGCTAGGGCATACGACTTTATATTTGCAAAAGGGGGCGAGGTAGTAATGCTATATACCAACGCTAAATACGATATGAGCAATGAAGTACTTAGCGAACTTGGCATAGCTATTGATAAAGGCAATAAAACAAAACAAAGCAACCCTGACCCTAGTAATAGGTAACAGAGGCAAAACATTAAAAAATAAACTATAAAATAAAACAGAGAATGAAAAGAATGATTAGAAAATTTGCATTGGCAATGGTATTTGCACTTTGCGGTGGAGTATTTATGGCTAATGCTCAAAAGTTAGGTTATGTCGACTTACAGGAAATAATGGTGGCTATGCCAGAGTACAAAAAAGCCAATAGCGATATGGAAAAGTATCAAAAGCAGTTAGAAGACGATTTAGGTAAACTACAACAAGAGTTTAAAACCAAATACGAAGACTACGAAAAAAATCCACCTGCTGGAGCTACCATGCGCGAATTTAAAGAAAAAGAATTACGTGATTTACAAGCACGTATCCAAGAGTTTCAACAATCAGCAGTAGAAGAAAGCAGAAAAAAAGAAGCTGATTTACTAAAACCAATAGTAGAAAAAGCCAAACAAGCCATTGCACAAGTGGCCAAAGACGCAGGTTATACTTACGTTTTTGATAGCAATACTGCTGGTATGCTATACAAACCAGAAGGCGATAATATTACTGATTCAGTAAAAAAGAAATTAGGTATAGTTGATGCGCCTCCAGCTGCTCCAAAAGCAACTACTCCAGCTACCCCTAAGAAATAATTTAAAACTTAAAACACAACATATAAAGAGCCGTATTTGACAAGTCAAGTACGGCTCTCTTAGTTAGTATAAATGCAATAATTGCTTATTGAGGGAAAAGTATATTGGTTAGTCTAACAAAATCGTCAACGCTCAATTCCTCTGCTCTTTTATCAGCAAAGGCGGCAATTTGTTCTTTATTCTCTGTTAAAGAGCTAATGGCATTGCTCAGTTTTTTTCTGCGTTGGTTAAAAGCCAGTTTCACTACTTTCTTAAAGTTTGCATCGTCACAGTTCAATACAGACTGTTTCCTTATTAAGCGCACCACCCCCGATTTAACTTTTGGTGGTGGGGTAAAAACGTGTTCATCAACGGTAAATAAATATTCAACTTCATAGTATGCTTGGGTAAGCACACTTAAAATGCCATAACTTTTGGTGCGTGTATTTGCGCCAAGTCTTTCTGCCACTTCTTTTTGAAACATACCTACCATTAATGGTATTTTATCCCTATTGTCAATAAGCGTAAAAACAATTTGCGAGGAAATATTATAGGGGAAATTTCCAATTAAACTAAAGGAGTGTTTAAAATATTCTTCAAAAGGGAAACGTAAAAAATCTGCCTCCAAAATTCTATCTTCCAATAAAGGGTAATGCTCCTTTAAGTAAAGCACAGATTCTTTGTCCAAATCAATAGCCCAAGTTTTATAACTATTTTGCTTAAGCAAGTATTTAGTCAGCACGCCCATACCTGGGCCAATTTCTAATACATCAGGTGTTGTACAAAGTGGAGTGAAAGCATCAACTATATTAAAGGCTATATTTTCATCGTTTAAAAAGTGCTGCCCCAAGTGCTTCTTTGCCCTTACATCCTCCTCCTTTTTTTTAGATGTTACGTAAAATTTTTTCATAAGTAAATAATGCGCAAAGCTAAAGCATATTTGTATTTATCTGCACTTATCTTATTTTCGTTTCAAGCAAACTTATAAAACCAATGAAAACACTCTTATTGTCCATTTTACTAAGCGTATGTAGTTTCTACTATTTACAAGCGCAAACTGTATATATTACCGAAACGGGAAAAAAATACCATGCTAAGAATTGTAATTTGGCAAAAACAGGTAAAAAAGGAATCGAATTAAAAGATGCACTTAAAGCCAAATATACACCTTGTGCCAATTGCAAAGCTTCTGAAATAGTAGAAGTTAAAAAAGTAGAGGTTCCGAAACCAGCCAAAAAGAAAAAATAAATTTGGGTCTTTTTTATACCTAAAAAGAACAATTATAGTTAGTAATTGTATAGTATATTCGCAGGCTACTTTTTAGTAAAAATTAGCTACAATAAATAATGGCAAAGAAAAACGAAGATAAATGCTCTTTTTGCAGCAGAGGAAGAAGCGAAGTTCAGTATTTAATTGCTGGTCTTGAGGGGCTTATATGTGAAGATTGCATTAAGCAAGCATATAGAATTATAAATGAAGATGAAGAAGTTAAAACATCTACACCACTAAATAAATTGAGTTTGTTGCGCCCTGCTCAAATAAAAGCACACCTTGATGAATATGTAATTGGTCAAGACGAAGCTAAAAGAGTATTGAGTGTAGCCGTTTATAACCACTTTAAGAGGCTTTTGATAAAAAGCAAGAAAAACGATATTGAGATAGAAAAAAGCAACGTAATGCTGGTGGGAGAAACGGGTACAGGAAAGACTTTATTGGCAAAAACATTGGCAAAAGTGCTTGAAGTACCTTTTTGTATTGCAGATGCTACCGTAATTACAGAAGCAGGTTATGTTGGTGAAGATGTAGAAAGTATATTGAGTAGATTGCTGCAAGCGGCTGATTACAATGTAGAAGCAGCGGAACGTGGCATAGTATATATTGATGAAATGGATAAAATAAGTCGCAAAAGCGATAATCCAAGTATAACCAGAGATGTAAGTGGTGAAGGTGTACAACAAGCGTTGCTAAAAATTTTAGAAGGCACTACCGCCAATGTACCACCTCAAGGTGGGCGTAAGCATCCTGACCAAAAAATGATTCAAATAAACACTTCCAATATATTATTTATTTGTGGAGGAGCTTTTGATGGTATTGATAGGCATATTGCACGCAGATTGCAAACACAGGCTATTGGTTTTAAAAATGAGGAGGAAATTGGCAAAGTAAACGATAAAAATTTGCTGCAGTACATCAGTCCGGCAGATTTGCGTAGTTTTGGTTTAATACCAGAAATAATAGGTCGTTTACCTGTTTTATGCCATTTAAACCCATTGGATAAAGAGGCACTTAGAAATATATTAACTGAACCTAAAAACGCCTTAGCTAAGCAATACAAACGCTTATTTGAACTGGAAAAAATTGATTTGCATTTTAACGATGATGTAATTGATTTGATAGTAGATACTGCTTTTGATTTTAAGCTAGGTGCTCGTGGCTTACGCAGTATTTGTGAAGCCATTATGCTTGATTTGATGTTTGAGGCACCAGATATGACTACTAAAGGTAAAATAGAAATTACCCTTGCTTATGCCAAAGAAAAAATTGAAGCGTTGAAATACAAAACCTTTCAAGCGGCATAAACCTTTATAATTATTTTTATGCGTTTTACTCCTCCATATTTGCATAGCTCGTTTTTATATAAAACAAGCAGAAGTGGAGGCAAAGGAGGGCAAAACGTAAATAAGTTAGATACTAAGGTTCAAATTGACTTTGATGTGGTTAATGCCCTTATTCTAACTTTGGAGGAAAAGCGTATTATACAAGAAAAACTGGCTTCTAAAATAAGTGCAGATGGGTTTTTACAAGTAGTGGCGCAAACGGAAAGAACCCAACTAGCCAATAAATTAATTGCCATCAAGAAAATGTATGCTCTGCTTAATAATTGTTTCTTGGTAAAGAAGCAACGCAAGGCAAGCAAACCTACTAAAGCAAGTAAAGAAAGACGTTTATTGGATAAAAAATCACGCTCACTTATAAAGCAACTAAGGAATGTTGCTTTTGACTAATGCGTTAAAACGACCAACCTACAGCCCCTTGAGGCCAAAGAAGCCAATGTTTTCCAGTATAAAAAAAGGTCTCATTTACATCTGCCGATAAAAAAAGAGGGATATGGTTAATTACACCAAGTCTCATAAATAAGCCTTTTTCGGTAATGGTGCAAAAAATAGTTGGTGTTTTTCATAAAATTAAATTATAAAATTGGGGCGTAGGTCAGAAAAACAAATTGGCTCTGCTGGAGAGCAACCAATTAGCGATATGATTTACCACGAGAAATGTTAAAAGCTCCAA
>JANMIV010000120.1:0-5640 GCA_031375995.1 Bacteroidota bacterium | reverse complement strand
TGCGCTTGGTGTGTTACAAAGTATAGTAATGGTGAAAGATTTGAGCAATAGATTTTTGATTTTAACAATTCTTATTACCGCTTTTATTCTTTTAATGATTAGTGCACTTCCTTATGTTATTTCTACCCTACTTCCTGATGTGTTTACTGCTCTGCCCCTTTTAATTGCCTTAATTATATTGTTTACACCTAAGTTGGGTAAGATTAAATTAGGCATACTTTCAGTGTGTTACGTTTTTTTTGCTTTAACACATATGTCAAATGTTGCTAGCTTAAGTCTCTTATTTTTTCTCTTATTTTTTGTTCGTATTCTATTTAAAATAACACTTATTGAGTATAGAAAATTATGGTTTATTTCTATACTTACATTGGCCTTATGGATTATTTTACCATTTTTGAATTTACTTTTTGGGTATGGTTTTAAATCGACAAAGTCAACACATATTTTTATAATAGCTACCTTAATTGATAATGGATTGCTAAAGGACTATTTAAATACTCAGGAAGACGCTAAAGCATTCAATATATATAAATATAAGGATAGTATTCCTGAAAGCGGAGGAGATTTTATGTGGTCAGATAAAAGTATTTTGTATAAAACAGGTGGATGGCAAGCTAATGAGAATGAATATAATGCAATAATCAAAAATATAATTTTTTCCAAGCAATATTTTTTCAGATGGATAAAGATATGCACTATTAACACAGGTAAACAACTTTTGGAAAATGGATTTGGTGCCGACTATCAGCCATATAATGAGGGTAGCCCCCCTAGAGGGATGATTAAGTGGCATTTTAAGGAAGAGTTGTTTTCGTATGATGAATCTGGTCAAAACAAAGGCAGACTGGGTTTTGATTTTAGCGAAAAAAGCAATACCCAGAACACAATAATAATATTATTCATATTGGTGTTAAGTTGTGGGTTTATACTACAAGGAATGACATCTCCAATATTGGTAATGTCATTGGTAACTTTTTTCTTCATTTTATGCAATGCAGCAGTAACTGCTACTTTTTCATGTATTGGAGAAAGATATAATTCAAGAGTAACGTGGGTAATAATTTTTTTTGGGATTAATTATCTTATTAACTTTGGTATAAAAGTGATAAGTACTTATAGAAGAAAGTAGGTATTGAATAAATTAAATATTAATAATAAAACTATGCTAGATAAATTTGGAATTGCAAAACGTATTGCAAAAGAACTACAAGACGGATATTATGTAAATTTAGGTATAGGCATTCCTACTTTAGTGGCCAACTATGTGCCAAGTAATATAGAGGTTGTTTTACAGTCGGAGAATGGACTTTTGGGTATTGGGCCCTTTCCATTTGAGGAAGATGTGGATGCTGATTTGATAAATGCTGGTAAGCAAACGGTAACTACCACAAAAGGGTCTAGCTTTTTCGATAGTGCCATGAGCTTTGGTATGATTCGCAGTGGCAGGGTAGATTTAACCGTGCTAGGTGCAATGGAAGTGGCAGATAATGGCGATATAGCCAACTGGAAAATACCAGGAAAAATGGTAAAAGGCATGGGTGGGGCTATGGATTTGGTGGCATCGGCTAAGCATATAATTGTAGCCATGCAACATGTAAACAAAGCGGGAGAATCCAAATTATTGAAAAAATGTTCTTTGCCAATTACGGGACTGGGCTGCGTGAAAAAAGTAGTAACCGAATTGGGTGTGTTTGATATAACCGAACAAGGTTTTGTGCTTTTAGAATATGCTCCAGGAGTAAGTATTGAATACATTCAATCAAAAACAGAAGGCCGCTTAAGCATTTCCGAGAGTGTATTTGAAATGACCTTGTAAAATATTTCCCAATGAAAAAACTGTATCAAGACAAGCCTCTTCTCGTCATATTAATCGTTGCTTTTCTAGTTAGATTAGTAGCCGTTATATTCAGCCAAGGCTATGGCATGAGCGATGACCACTTTTTAATAATAGAAGTGGCACAAAGTTGGCTTGATGGGCGAGATGATAGTCAATGGTTGCCAGGACCAAGTAATCCCAATGCAGTGGCAACGGGACATGTTTTATTATATACGGGCTTTCATTATTACTTTTTTAAAGTGTTGGCTTTTTTGGGCATTGTTGAACCCAATACCAAAATGTTTATTGTAAGGCTTTTTCATGCCTTGCTTTCCCTTATTGTAGTAAAATACGCCTTTAAAATAACTGAAAAGCTAAGTAATATAAATGATGCCAAATTAGTGGCTTGGTTATGCTCCTTATTGTGGTTTATTCCTATGTTAAGCGTGCGTAATTTGGTAGAAGTAGTGTGCATACCACCCTTAATTTATGGCACTTGGCTAGTTGTAAGCAACGATAATAAGAAAGTAATGCAATACCTATTAGCGGGCTTTGTTACTGGTTTAGCTTTTTCTATTCGTTTCCAAACATCTACTTTTATAGCGGGTTTGGGTCTAGTAATTCTATTTCAGCATCATTTTAAAAGTGCGTTTTTTTACGGAATAGGTGTTGTCTTGTCTTTGTTTGTGTTTCAGGCTAGTATAGATATTATTATTTGGGGCAGTCCTTTTGCCGAATTTTTGGCTTATTCCGTTTATAATGTAGATAATGCTTATAATTATATAGTAGGCAATTGGTATAACTATTTATTGCTTGTAGGCGGAATTTTAATTCCTCCTGTCAGTTTGTTTATAGCTTATGGGTTTGCTTTAAGTTGGCGTAAGCACTTAGTACTGTTTTTACCTAGCTTTTTGTTTTTTGTGTTTCACTCCGCTTTTCCCAATAAACAAGAACGATTTATATTACCCATTATTCCATTTGTAGTAATGGCTGGTATTATTACTTGGAATAGTTTTCAAGAACAGTTTGATTTTTTTATAAAAAACAAAAAATGGATAGCAGGTAGTTGGAAATTCTTTTGGGTAATCAATACCATCGTTTTAATAGCATTGACGCCATCTTCCACAAAATTAAGTAGGGTAGAGGCCATGAATTATTTATCGAAAAAAACAGATGTGAACTCATTTATTTTAGAAAGTAGTAATTCGGGCACCGTGCTCATGCCACGTTATTATTTGCAAAAATGGGTTCCATATTACAATGTGACCAAAGAAGAACCCGCTGAGTATTTAAAAAAGAGTTTACAAAACAGCAATACTGCAAGCCCCAATTACTTAATAATTGGCGAGGCCGAAAAATTGGTGGAGCGTTTAACTCCTTGTATCAAAAATTTTGGAAGGGTAAAGTATCAAACTACTGTTGAGCCAAGTTTTTTAGATAAATTCATGCATTTCTTAAATCCTTATGGCAATGAAAATCAAACGTACTATATTTATAAGTTTGAGAAACAATAGTGGTGCCTTATATTAATCTACATACCCACAGAAAGCCAAGAGTTATAGAAGAAATTGCCATACGAAATGGTTTTTTAAAAACACTCCGTTTTGATAATATCAATTACCCTGTTTCTCTTGGCTTGCATCCTTGGCATGTACACAAAACCAATTTAGATGGGGCTTTAAACACCATTGAAAAAAACTCCCAGCACATCATTGCCATTGGAGAATGTGGCATAGATAGAGCCATTCAAACACCTATAGATTTGCAGCTAGCAGCTTTCCACCAACAAATTGCTTTAGCCATTGTTTATAAGCTCCCCGTAATAGTGCATTGCGTAAAAGCGTATTCAGACTTTGCGGCTACAGCTAAAATGTATCCTCAGGTTTCATTCATACTTCATGGTTTTTCTGGCAATAATGAAACACTACTACACCTACTAAAATTTAACAACGTATATTTTAGTGTGGGGAAACATTTATTCAATCCACTTTCCAATGTAAGTATTACAATAAGCCAAATTCCTTTGGACAGGTTGTTTTTAGAAACAGATACCACTCATTACTTCATTGACAATATTTACCATAAAGCAGCTCAAGTACTTGGAATAGAAGAAACAGTTTTAAAGACGCAAATCTTTTATAACTTTGGCCAAATTTTTAAATACCAAAAGTAGTCGAGGCTATATGAAAGAAGTACAACCATGGATGGGTAGGACAGAGTTATTGTTGGGACCCGATAAATTAAAAAAATTAGTGAATTCCAATGTATTAGTAGTGGGTTTGGGAGGAGTTGGAGGAATTGCGGCAGAAATGATTGCTCGTTCAGGTGTTGGAAAAATGACCATAGTGGATGCCGACACCGTTGACCCCACCAATAGAAATAGACAAATACCTGCACTTAAAAGCACCGAGCATAAAGTAAAAGCAGAAGTTTTGGCAGAAAGACTACTTGATATCAATCCAGATTTAGAATTACAAGTATTGCCTGTTTATTTCCGCGATCAAATTACGGAAGATGTGCTAAATAACAATCAATTTGATTATGCAGTTGATTGTATAGACACCCTTTCTCCCAAAGTATATTTCATAAAAGCGTGCATTGATAAAGGAATTCCCATAGTAAGTTCAATGGGAGCGGGTTCAAAGGTAGATCCCACTAGGTTGCGAGTAGCTGATATTTCAGAAACGTATAATTGCCATTTAGCCAAGTATGTGCGTAAATACTTGCATAGGTTAGGCGTTTATAAGGGAGTAAAGGCTGTTTTTAGCGATGAGCAGCGCATGCCAGAGTATCAGGTGGTGGAAACCCCAAATGATACCAGAAAAAAATCGGTGGTAGGAACCATAAGCTATATGCCAGCTGTATTTGGTTGCACAGTAGCTAGTGTGGCCATTAGAGATTTGTATAACAGATAAACAAAGTTAACTAAAACCGCTTTCTTAGGAATATATTTAGCCCAAAAGAGTAAGGGTATTGTTTCAACCAATTTTCGTCTCCAATAATATTAGTAAAACTTGTTTTTACCGTTGGCATTATGCCAATAGCCGAACCAATACTTGAAGGTATATTATATAAAATCTGAGGCTGAAAAGTAAAGAATAAAGTGTTTTTTATGGTAGGGAAATCATCGGGTTTATTCACTTCATAAATACCAATATTATCCGTACTGATAATGTAAGTATTTACCCCAGTAATAATACCTAAACCAATACCAGATTGTAAACTTGCTTCAAAATTCTTGTTTTCAAATATTTTATACGTAATAAATAAAGGTATTTCAGTGTAAGAATACTTTAATTCGGCTGTGTAAGTATTACCAGTTACAATGGTATCTGTTACATGCTGAAAATTTTCGCCCCCTTTGCCTTGATATACATTTTTAGGTGTTGCAGTTCCGTAGCTTAAGGTTTGTTTAAAATTGGCTAGTATTACTCCCGAACTAATTGTAAAGCGTTTAGTTAAGTCGTACCCAATTAAAAAACCGCCATTGATATCACTGGCAGAACGCTCTGTTTTTTCACGCAAGTTAATATTGGCAGCAGCGTTGGTACTATTGTTACCTTCAGCATAGCGCATATTGCCAAAAGCAAGGCCCGCAAAAGCTAAAATAGTTAAACGTTCCCTTTTTAATGAAGCACCTGTATAGTCATTTTCGCTAGCCTGATTGGTTTTAGCATTAACAATACTCTTGTCATTGGTAATGCTATCAGGTTTTTGAATTGCAATGCTGGCCACTGCACTTGAATCAATATTGGTTTTACTAGCAATTACGGAATCACGCAAATCAGATGTTGGTGCAGATAAATTAACAATAGGGTCTTTTG
>JANMIV010000008.1:0-2690 GCA_031375995.1 Bacteroidota bacterium | reverse complement strand
GATTCATTACAAGATTATAATCTTTAAAAGCAATTGTTTTACTAAAATCTAATTTGCTATTTGCATATTGGTCAGCAGGGTCACCATCAAACATTTGTTCACAAATATCAACGCCATCAGCACTCAATGCTATGTCGTAAGTGTCTGTAGCACTGCACATAGCAAAGAGAAATCCACCTCCTGCCGTAAAATCCCTTATTTTTTTAGCTACCGCTAATTTCAGTTCTGATACTTTTCTAAAACCATGTTTGCTAGCCATTGCCTCATTTTCTCTAACTTCTGCCTGGTACCAAGCAGCATTGCCAAACTGAGAATAAAATTTACCATATTGGCCAGTAAAATCTTCGTGGTGAAGATGCAGCCAATCAAATTTAATGAGTTTATCGCCTAAAACTTCATCATCAAAAATAGTTTCGTAAGGTATTTCGGCATAAGTTAAAACCATGGTTACTGCATCATCCCAAGGTTGTTTTGTTTTGGGAGAGTAAACAGCAATTTTGGGTGCTTTATAAAGTTTAACCAATTCCATATTAACCTCTGGTTTGGCTATTTCAAGCAAAATTTCACTTACTTGCGCTTCACTTATTACCTCATAAGTAACGCCTCTAATCTTTAACTCCCGTTCGTAGCTTGCCTCATAGTTAAACATAAAGCTACCCGATTTATAATTTAACAGCCAGTCCACCTCTATATCTTTGGTTAATACCCAAAAAGCCACTCCATATGCTTTTAAATGGTTTTTTTGTTCATTATCCATGGGCACTAAAATGCGGCCAGCAAAACTAGATAGACTTAAAAATAGAAATATAACTAAAAGGTGTTTACGCATGGTTGTTTTGTTTCATTTCAAATATACTTTTACTCATTAATTCATACAAGGTTATTAATGCTATATTTTGATTAAGCAACATTTTGTGTGTATGAATGGTTTTGGTATCATTTCTTAGTGCAGGACCGGTTTGCATTTTGCTTGGTTCATATAAAAAGGAGTTTTGTAATGCTTCCGTTAATAAATGTTGCAATAAATGATAGTCAATTTGTTGTTCATCAAGAATTTCTTTGGATAAGGCAAGCAAATGGTTACTAAAATTATTGGTTAGAGTTGCTGCTAGGTGCAAATACTGGCGTTGAGAAGTGCTAACAGAAAAAACTTTTTTTGATAATCTATCAGCAAAAGCTTCTATAATTCTATAATTTTCTTCATCATTGGCTTCAATACAAATTGGGGTATCATGAAAATTTACGAAACTCACTTTATTAATACTAGCAATTGGCCAAAATACAGCCTTATTTTTAATGGGCTCTAGTTCTTGTAATGATTTGATACCAGAAAAATGCACAGCCAAACCCTCTTTAACAGTTAATTGATTGGCTATTTCTGCGATGGCATTATCGCTAACACAAATAAGATAAAGGTCTGCATTGTTTGGTAAGCTTTCTATAGTTGAAAAAAAAGGAACGCCATATAGTTTACTTAGCTTTTCGCATTTAGCAATTGACTTACCATATATACCAATAACTTCAATATCAGTATTATTAATTGCCTTTAGTAAGGCCTCTGCTATATTTCCATTGCCAATTATTACGCAATTAATCATTTTATTAGAATTGATAACTTGTGAATTAGTAACGAAGCGAATGTAGTTGTATTTTGAACGTGACAAATAAAAAAATATTGCTTTAATTATTATTGCATTCAATATAAAATTTCAGTTTCGTTGTTATTTTGTAAAACAAGCTATATATATTTACCAAAAAAATACAATATGAAAAAATTATTACAACTAACACTGATTTTGGTTTTGATTTCCAACATTGGTAAATCGCAGACAAAAGATATGCCCTGGCAATTGGGTTTAGGCATTGGAATAGGAGAGTACAATGGAGATTTAGGAAACGGTTTTTTTAAGTTTGATTTTACAAGACACGATTTATCAGCCAATGGAGGTTCCAATAATAAGAATACAGGATTGATGAATTATTTCACTGTTTCTCGTTATTTAAATGAAGAATTTGATGTGGCTTTTCGCTTTCATAGTGGTGAATTTGGCTACTATAAGGGAGCTAATACTACTACGGGGACAGTATTAAATAATTTTTACAGGCAAGCAACAGGTATTGAGTTAACTCCACGTTGGAAGTTTTTGCGTAAAGACGATGCTATGTTTACTCCTTACATAACTGCTGGTATTGGGATGCGCAGAATAAATATGCCAAAACAAGATGCTAATTATGGTTTTTTAGATACGGATAAAAGAGGTTTGTATGAATTTACTGTGCCTGCAGGACTTGGCGTAAACATTAAGGTATATAAGCAAATAGGTGTTAATATTCAATCTAATTTTTTATGGACTAATAATGATAAAATTGAAGGAAGGCCAGAATTAGAAGAGTTTAGTTATGATCAAGCTTGGTATCATACTATTGGTATTACATATAATTTGGGGAAAATAGTAGATACTGATGGTGACGGAGTATCTGACAAAAAAGATAAATGTCCTAATACACCTAGTGGAGATTTGGTAAACCCTACTACTGGTTGTTCCATTGATACAGATAAAGATGGAACAACCAGTAGTAGGGTTTACCAAATCTCCACTAGGTGTATTAGGACATTTATCTTATTTGTCAGATACTCCGACACCAACAGTATCTAATATTTTACCCAAATTATATGTAATACCAAAATT
>JANMIV010000076.1:0-8714 GCA_031375995.1 Bacteroidota bacterium | reverse complement strand
GTTTCCATATTTATCTATTTTAAAAAGATGATGATTATCTAGCAAGTATATGGTGTTTTGAAATTCTCGTACAACATTTCGTACATACCTAGCAGAACTAAATGGGGTAGTTATTATTGATAAAGAACTATCTCTATCAGTAAGAATTCTGCTAATACTAGGTTTTTTTAAAAACAAATGACTTCTTATTGGGAAGTACTTTTTATTAATTTTTTTATAAATAACTAAATTGCCTTTTGGGTCAGAAAAGTTTGATAATGAATATACTTTGTTTTTGTATAGTTTGTAACTTCTTTTATAGGTAGTAAAATATATTTCAGAAGAATCTACTACTATCATATCAAACATTACATCATTTTCAGATAGTATTTTGTTGGATGTTTCTTTTAATCCTTTTATCAAAAAGGCGCTATCATTTCTTATTTGAAACAATTGTGCTTTTGAATTGGCAATAAACATAGCACCGTCATTTGATTCGCGTACTACGTAAACAGAAGATTGGTCGTAAGGAATATTAGTGCATACAGGGATAAATTTGAGTCCGTTGTGTTTAATAATTCCGTTAGCAGTAAAAGCCCATATATATCCTTTGGTGTCTTGGTGTAAGTTATAAATTTCACTAGCAATAATTCCATCTTCTACATTAAACTGCTCAAAATTAAGTTTCTGTGCGTGGGTTTGTAATACTAAACGCATCAAGATTGCAAAAAAGAGAAGTGTTTTCTTCGGGTGTAGATGCATATTGTATTTAACGAAATAGCATTATTTTTACTCGAATAGCAATTTTTTTATGTAAAAAAATGTTTCCTCATCTATTTGATGTTGATAACGGAATAGCAGTAAGAGAATATTTGCTGTAGCTGAAAACTTTCCTAGAGTCATGGAGTTTACCTATGACTCAAACTTGGTTTAAGTTTAATTTTTTTGCAACACTAATCTAATCTTTGATACTAGTTTATTGTTTCATTTTTTTTAATTGAAGTAGTAGCATATTTTCTGTTTATAGTATCAAATTTTTAATTGTTTGTATTGGCTTATCTGGCTTTTTTTTCCTATGTATATTGCTAATCCACTACTTCCAATTAACAAATGTTCTTATATATTTCTTTTCACGGACATTAATTTACATTTGTTTTTGTGCTGTTGAGATTTTGTTTTTTGTATTTGTGTGCCACCGTTTTTATTAACTGAGATTTTGCCATTTTTTTTATAGATTTGTATGAAACTATTGGTGTAATATTTTCACATAAATATAACTGAAAACCAAATTTTCTTTGAAATGAATACTAAAAAAAGTAATGGATTTAGAATAGAGAACGGAGTGCATGTTTCTTTGGGTGCTGAAGCAAGGTTCTTTGATTTCGAAAGAAATTATTTGAAAGTCCGCGAAAAGGAAAAACGTGTTTTGAATATTGAGGAAATTAGAAAGCTACCTTTTGTAGAATCAGAAAGTGCAGACTATGACTTGTGGAGAACTAGAAGGCATAATATTAATCGCTTCCTGAAATACTTAGCACAAAAGAATAAACCACTAAAAATTCTTGATGTAGGATGTGGCAACGGCTTTTTTACTAACCTCATGCAAAAACAAGGGCATTTCGTGACTGGTTTGGATGTGAATATTGTTGAATTGAATCAAGCAGTTGAAGCGTTTGGATCTTCAAATATCACTTGGGTGTATGGCGATATTCTTTCGGATAATTTACCCGAGAATAAATTTGATGTGATTACCTTTTGTTGTTCTTTTCAATATTTTGAGTATCCTAAACAGTTGCTAAGTCTTTGTAAAGAATTGCTTTATCCAGGAGGTGAAATTCATATTATTGATAGTCCTTTTTATCCTGAAGCGGAAATTGAAGCAGCAAAACATCGTTCTATAGACTACTTTCATGCTATGGAAACAGATACAATGAACAAATATTTTCATCACAATTCGTATAAAATATTTGAGGATTACCATATTATTTTTAAATACAAACCCAACAAGTTGCTTAGAAAATTATTTAAGGATTCCCCTTTTCCATGGATAATGGTTTTAAGATAGCACTAGATTGTTATGCCGCAGGGCATTGTGTTTGATAAATATGGTTTAAATAGATGGAAAAAGTAGTGCAATCAACACAGTTACTTAGTATTATTACCTTAGCTGCTTACTACTCTCACATGAAAAAACAAAAGTGTAAATAGATTTAGGCGATAAGTATATCCAAATATTTGCTATAATGACGTAAACTGTTCTTAGTTATTAAAAATACCAACATTTCTCATTTTTTACCTTGACCCTCCTCATGGTGAAGTTATAAATTGAAAAATAGTTTTGTGCTGATTAATTTTAAAGGGAAATATTATGGCACAACACGTATTAATTTTATTGGATGATAACAATACGGAAGCAATGATTGAAAAAAGCAAAGTGTTGATGGATAATAATACTTTTAGTCAATCTAAGGGGGTATTTGTAGATGGAATTAGCCATCAGGGAATAAGTGCATTATTCAATAATAGTGCGGCAGAAATAAAGCAGTGCGCTTATGATGAGATTTTATTGAAAATATTGAAGGATAACCCTTTAAATACGCATAAATTAATAGAAAGTATAGTTCAGAAAAGTAAGTTGTGGAAACTTAGAATCAATGTTTTTTTACGCGATGAGGATTTGCATATTTCTTCATTTATAAGAGAGTCGCAATATGCTGATGTATTAATAGTTGGAAAAGAAATAGTAGCTAAAATTGTAACAACAGATAATGATATAAGCAATATTGAACAATTATTATTGGAAAGTAGATGCCCAGTACTTCTTATTGCATCGCAAGAAAAACCCATTGAAAACATGGTACTATTATTTGACGGCAGTAATATTTCTTTTCAAGCCATCAAAATGTTTGTTCATTTATTCAGCGAGCAAATTAAAAAGACCAATATACAGTTAATTGTCAAATCTACAGAGGAGGCCAATAGTGAAGAGAAATACTTAATTGACTATATTAAATCGTATAAACTACATTTTTCCATTAGCCGAATAGATCAAGATTCTTATGCAGTAGATTTATTTAAAATGCTAAGTCGTATTGACAATTTCCTGTTGATTGCGGGGAATAACAGAATAGATATTGTAAAAGACTTAATGAGAAATAAAAACTCCTATTTTATGAAAGAAGGACGAAATGTTTTTATGATTTAACCTTTATTACTAGAATGAAAGATAATAAGATAGAAACAGTATGCCATCATTGCGGTGATATTTGCAATGATGGCATATTGCCATATAAGAATAAAAATTTTTGTTGTGTTGGCTGTAAAAATGTGTTTATGCTTTTGTTAGAAAATAATTTAACAGATTACTATAACATAGAAGCAGCACCAGGCAAATCAATGAAAAATGTGCAAAAGGAAAAGTTTGCTTATTTGGATGACACCGTAGTACAATCAAAAATAATTCAATATAGCGATGATAAGATAGCGCGTCTGCAATTTACTATTCCTAGTATCCATTGTAGTAGTTGTATTTATTTACTGGAAAATATATACAAAATAGCCGAGGGCATTGTAAGTGTCCGTGTTAATTTCTTAAAACAAACAGCAAGTATTGTTTACAATGTAAATAAAATGAGCTTGCGACAATTGGTTGAACTACTTGCTAAAATAGGCTATGAGCCACATTTAAGCATGAATGATATTGGTGAGAAAAGACAGGCAAATACCAACAGAAAATTGTATTTCCAAATTGGAGTGGCTGGTTTTTGTTTTGGTAATATTATGCTGATTAGTTTTCCTGAATATTTTGGATTGGATGTGGGTACAAAACAATATTTTTCTAATGCTTTTGCATATATCAATTTAGGTTTGTCAATACCTGTTTTCTTTTTTAGTGGGCAAGATTATTTGTTTGGTGCATATAGAGGATTGCGTAAAAAAATGGTTACGATTGACGTTCCTTTGGCCATAGGCTTAGTAGTATTATTTGTGCGGAACTGTTATGAAATATTGAGTGGAACAGGCATAGGATATTGTGATACATTGGCAGGTTTGGTTTTTTTCTTATTGATAGGAAAATGGTTTCAACAAAAAACGTATGAATCGCTTTCTTTTGAACGTGATTACAAATCATATTTCCCAATTTCGGTTATGACTATTAATGATGGTGTTTATACGCCTATTGCTATTAATAAGTTAAAGGTTGGTGATAGAATTTTGATTAGGAATAACGAAATTATTCCAGCAGATAGCATATTGTTAAAAGGGCAAGCCAATATAGATTTTAGTTTTGTTTCTGGCGAAAAAGAACCCATAAGGAAGGAGTTAGGAGAAGTGGTGTACGCTGGAGGAAGACAAACCAATGGAAACTTGGAACTTGAAGTATGTAAGCTTACAGAGCAAAGCTATCTAACGCAACTGTGGAGCAATAATGTGTTTGCTAAAGAAACGGATAGTCAGGTAGGTACATTTCAAACCAAGGTGAGCAAATACTTTACTTGGATTTTATTGGCAGTAGCATTTTCGGCAGCTATTTTTTGGATGGTGTTTGACAATAGCAAGGTAATACATGCTTTTACTTCTGTTTTAATTATTGCATGTCCATGTGCTTTGGCTTTGTCTAGCCCATTTGCTTTAGGCAATGCCATGCGTAATTTGGGACGGAACCAATTTTATTTAAAATCAGCTAATGTAGTAGAAAAAATAGCCAATATAAATACATTGGTATTTGATAAAACAGGAACCATTACGCAGAATGAGCAAGCAGTAATTAGTTATGAAGGCGATACACTCAGTGCAACGGATAAAATATTGATTACCGTTGCAGCAAGAAATTCTATACATCCTTTAAGTATTCGTATTGCTAATTTTCTTAATTGCAATGAAAATATGCTTGTGCAATCATTTAAAGAATATGCTGGCAAGGGAATAAGTGCCCATATAGCAGGACATGAAGTATTATTGGGGTCAGCACAGTTTTTAAATATACCTCATAAAGAAGTAAACGAATTAAGTACTTTAATTTATGTAAGCATTGACAAGAAAGTTAAGGGATTTTTCCAAATCAATCATTCATACAGAAATGGCTTAGATAATGTGATTAAACAAGTATCTAAAGAAAATAATTTACATCTACTATCAGGCGATAATAACAGTGAGGAACCATTGTTAAGAAATATTTTTCCGTCATCGGCCAATTTACTTTTTAAACAAAGCCCCTCTGATAAACTTTTATACATTAGTAATTTGCAGGCAAATAATAATAAAGTAATGATGTTTGGTGATGGTTTAAATGATGCAGGGGCTTTAAAGGCTGCTTATGTTGGTGTGAGTGTTTCAGAAGATACCTCTAGTTTTTCACCTTCTAGCGATGTAATTATGGATGCGAATAGATTTGAACATTTACCACAGTTCCTTCAGTATTGTAAAAATACAATGGGTGTTATATACATAAGCTTTTGTTTGTCGTTGGCCTATAATATTGTAGGTTTGTCTTATGCAGTAAGTGGTACTTTGTCGCCTATTATTGCAGCCATTCTCATGCCTATTAGCTCTGTAACAGTAATTGGTTTCACAAGTATTGCAACCTATTTGTTAGCAAAAAAAATGAACATAAAGCACATATAATGTAATATGCCCCTTTACTATATGGGGTTTGATAATAGAATATTGTTTATAAAAGAATAAAAAAGATGGAAATAATGTTGGTTTTAATAGGATGTAGTTTTGTGCTAGCTGTCGGATTTTTAATTGCTTTTATTTGGATGGTTAAGTCTGGACAAATAGATGATGACTATACCCCTTCTGTCCGTATTTTATTTGATGATAAAATAAAGGATGATGAGCAGTAATCCAATGTTTTTGCTAGATGACAAAAGTCACCATTATTGCTAAAACATCTCAAAATTGTATTTGTTATTGGTCATTTTAAAGCATTGTTGAAGGATATAGGTTTGTAGGGTAAAAAATATTTACTCTATGCAAACAGAAAAATTTCAATACGATAATCGAATCGTAAAAAACTTTGCCATAGCTACCATGTTATGGGGAGTAGTGGGCATGTTGGTTGGCTTATTAGTAGCCATTCAGTTGTACGAACCAGCAGCTAATTTAGGAAATCAATACACCTCATTTGGAAGAATAAGACCACTGCATACCAATGCCATTATTTTTGCCTTTGTAGGAAACGCCATTTTTATGGGCGTTTATTATTCATTACAACGCTTGTGCAAGGCGCGTATGTTTAGCGATTGGTTGAGTAAAATTCACTTTTGGGGTTGGCAGCTTATTATAGTTGCAGCAGCACTTACATTACCTCTTGGTGTAACCACATCAAAAGAATATGCGGAGTTAGAGTGGCCTATAGATATAGCCATTACTCTTATTTGGGTGGTATTTGGTTGGAATATGTTTGGTACTATTTTTAAACGCAGAGAACGCCATATGTACGTTGCCATATGGTTTTATATAGCCACTTTTGTTACCGTAGCCGTATTGCATATTGTTAATTCGTTTGAGTTGCCTATATCATTGTTTAAGAGTTACTCATGGTATGCTGGTGTGCAGGATGCTTTGGTACAGTGGTGGTATGGACATAATGCAGTAGCCTTTTTTCTAACCACTCCTTTTTTAGGATTAATGTATTACTTTTTGCCTAAAGCAGTAAACAGACCCGTTTATTCTTATAAACTATCCATTTTGCATTTTTGGAGTCTTATTTTCTTGTATATCTGGGCTGGCCCGCACCATTTATTATACACTTCATTGCCAGATTGGGCGCAATCATTGGGAGTTGTTTTCTCTATTATGCTTATTGCTCCATCATGGGGTGGTATGATAAATGGGTTATTGACTTTGAGAGGTGCTTGGGATAAGGTGAGAGATGAGCCTGTATTGAAGTTTTTTGCAGTAGGTATTACCGCTTATGGCATGGCTACTTTTGAAGGACCTATGTTATCATTGAAAAATGTAAATGCCATAGCACATTTCACTGATTGGATTGTGGCACACGTGCATGTAGGTGCTTTGGGTTGGAATGGCTTTATGACTTTTGGTATTTTATATTACTTAATACCTAAACTATACAACACAAAAATTTATTCAGGTAAACTGGCTAACTTCCATTTTTGGATAGGAACTTTAGGCATTTTGTTTTATGCAGTTCCTATGTATTGGAGCGGCTTTACACAAGGTTTAATGTGGAAAGAGTTTACTGAAGCAGGTCAATTAAAGTACGAATTTATAGATACCACCAAGCAAATTCTATCATTGCATGTATTTAGATCAATAGGCGGTACACTTTATCTGGTTGGCACTTTAGTAATGGTTTATAACTTAGCCAAAACAATGGCATCAGGTAAGCTAGTGGCTAATGAAAATGCAGAAGCACTTGCCTTAGAAAGCAATTATGCTCCAGTTGGACATGCTTCTTATTGGCATAAGGCATTAGAAAGAAAACCACTTACTTTTATGATATTGTCTATTGTAGTAATTGCAGTTGGTGGCTTGGTGGAAATGATGCCTACTTTTTTAATTAAATCAAATATACAAACCATTACCAGTGTAAAGCCATATACTGCTTTGGAGTTGGAAGGCAGAGATTTATACATTCGCGAAGGTTGCGTAGGTTGTCATTCTCAAATGGTTCGTCCGTTTAGGAGCGAAACAGAGCGATACGGAGAGTATTCTAAGGCTGGAGAGTATGTATATGATCATCCATTTTTATGGGGCTCAAAACGCACCGGACCTGATTTAATGCGAGAAGGAGGGAAATATCCTAACTCATGGCATTATTACCACATGATTCAACCTGCTTCCATGACACCAGGTTCTATTATGCCTGAGTACCCTTGGTTAGCAGAGCAAACATTGGATATTTCAAAAACAAGAGATAAGATTGATGCCATGCGTACCTTGGGCGTACCTTATGATAAAGACTACTCGCTTAAAGCGGTTGATGATTTGAAGTTGCAAGCAAAAGGTATTGCTGAAAACTTGGCTAAGGAAAAAATAAAAATAGAGAGCGATAAGGAATTAATAGCCATTATAGCCTATTTACAGCGTATGGGTACAGATATTAAATTAAGTAATTCAACCATTAAATAAAGCAAAATATGTTTCGTAATTTATTAAATGAAGTAAGTGGGATAACCATATACCAAATATTCTCCTTGGTAGTGTTCAGTTTGTTTTTTCTATTGGTTACTATTTGGCTGTTTAAAGCCAATAAAGGCTATTTAGAGGAAATGCGCAATAAACCACTTCAATAAGTTTTAACCAATTAATCGTAAAAAAATGAGAACAAAAATATATCTGTTAGCAATGGCTCTAATGCTCGTTAACACAAACATGTCGGCAGAAACAAGCTTTGATTATGGCGATTTTGATGCAATGTATTTGAAAGTAATGGCAATCATTGTAACCATACTTGTATTAATCGTTTTGGGAATGACTTATTTGTTGCTTCATTCCATTAAGCACATGAATGATCCTCAAGTTGAAGAGGCCGAAGAAAGAACAACGGTAGAAAAACTATTTTCATTGCACTCTTTAAAGCATGAGAAAGAACTGATGCTAGATGAAAATTTTGATGGTATAGTAGAATTGGACAATCCAACTCCACCTTGGTTTAACTTTATGTTTTATAGTACCATTGTATTTGCCATAGTATATGGTTTCTGGTATCATTTCCTTGGCTACGGTCAATTGCAAAAAGAAGAGTATGGGCAACAGTTGGC
>JANMIV010000376.1:0-2689 GCA_031375995.1 Bacteroidota bacterium | reverse complement strand
CCATGGTCCATCGTCTATTAACCATTAACCATTAACCAACTGCAATAAACTCTCAAATAAAATGCGTCCGTCTGTATTGTAAATATCGGCATCAACCGCACGTTCAGGGTGTGGCATCATACCAAACACATTGCGGTTTTTATTACAAATACCCGCAATATTGTCTAAAGATCCATTGGGATTAGCAGCGGCAGAAGCGTTTCCGTTTTCATCGCAATACCTAAACAATATTTGGTCATTGGCTTTCAGTGTTTGTAAAACCTCCTCGTTGCAATAAAATCTGCCTTCGCCATGTGCTATTGGAATTTTTAAAGCCTTGCCTATTGTTGCCTCACTGGTAATTTTACTGTTTTTGCTTTCCGTTTTAATGTGTACGTTTTTGCAATTGAATTTTTGGTGGTCGTTGTGCAATAAAGCCCCTGGCAACAAACCACTTTCGCACAATATTTGGAAACCATTACAAACACCCCAAACCAATCCGCCATTATTGGCAAACTCAATTACACTTTGCATAATGGGCGAAAAACGAGCAATAGCACCACTGCGCAAATAATCGCCATAGCTAAAGCCTCCTGGTAAAAACACCAAATCTACATTTTGTAAATCGGTGTCCTTATGCCAAAGTTCTACCACTTCTTGGCCAAACATGTTTTGAAATGCCCAAACTGCGTCTTTATCGCAATTACTTCCCGGAAATATTAATACGCCTATTTTCATATGTTTTGCTACTGGCTGCTGGCTTCTAGCCGCTGGCCATTTGTTTTTTGTTTTTTGTTTTTTTGTCTAAGGTTGGTGTCCTCACCAGCCTTTTCTTGCCGAATCGTCATCCTGAGCAAAGCGAAGGACCTATCCGTTTACTATCGGAACTCGCTTAAACAAACTAGATGCTTCGTCCCTCAGCATGACGTTCATGCTATTTTTTGTCCTAGGTTGGTGTCCCCACCAACCTATTGTTTACCACTTTAAAATGCCTTCCACCCTTGGGCTTTCAACTCATGCTTATTTCCACCCTTGCTTATCATATGCACCCCTTCCTCTGCCTTGGTTATATGCCCAATTACCGTAAAATCAGGGTGGTTCTCAATCTTGTTGTAATCGCTTTGCTTAATGGTAAAAAGCAATTCATAATCCTCTCCACCACTTAAAGCGGTTAATGTTGGATCTAAATCCAACTCACGCGCCATATTGTAGGTGGTAGCATCTATCGGAATTTTCTCTTCATAAATGGTTATCCCTACTTTCGATTGTTCCGCTATGTGAAATAGTTCCGAAGCCAAGCCATCGCTTACATCTATCATAGCAGTAGGCACTATTTCCATGGCTTTAAACAACTCCACAATATCTTTTCTGGCTTCTGGTTTCAACTGGCGCTCCAAAATATAATCGTGCCCCGATAAATCTGGCTGCATTTGCGGATTGTCTATAAATACCCTCTTTTCTCGTTCTAACAACTGAAAACCAGCATACGCTCCTCCCAAATCTCCCGTTACACAAATTAAGTCAAACTCTTTGGCACCATTTCTATACACCACTTCCTTTTCCGTTGCTTCGCCAATAATGGTTACACTTATTACCAAACCCTGTTTACTAGAGGTGGTATCGCCACCTACTAAATCAATTTTATATTTTTCGCAGGCTACTGATATACCATCATATATTTCCTGAATGGCCTCTACACTAAACTTACTGCTAATACCCAATGAAACTGTTATTTGCTTGGGTATTCCATTCATAGCGTAAATATCGCTTGCATTTACACTTACTGCCTTAAAGCCCAGATGTTTTAGCGGAAAATAACTCAAATCAAAATGAATTCCTTCCAAAAGCATATCCGTTGAAACCAAGGTGAGTTTATCTTTTGTAGGATTAATTACTGCGGCATCATCACCAACTCCTTTAATTGTATTATTCTTGAGTTCAATGTGTTGCGTTAATTGTTTAATCAATCCAAACTCGCCAATATCTTCTAATTTTGTTATCTCTGGTTCATCAAACATGGGCGCAAATTAGTAAAAATCTAACAAGGCTAATCATAGAAAAGGCTAATTTTTCTTTTTCTAGTATAAATAAAACCCATTGCTAAATTTGGCGTTATAAATCAAGAATGAAAATAATAATAATTGGCTCCGGAATAGCTGGACTAGCAAGTGCTGTGAGGCTGCAAGCCATGGGTTATAAAGTAACGGTATTGGAAGCCAACGCCTATTTTGGCGGAAAACTGAGCTCTTTTACCCAAAATGGTTTTCGTTTTGATGCTGGGCCTTCTCTATTTACACTGCCGCATTTGGTTTTGGAGCTATACCAAATAGCCAAGCAAGATAAAAACCAATTTGAGTACCAACAGCTTGAAAAAACCTGTAATTATTTTTATGAGGACGGAACAAGGTTTACCGCCTACCACCAAACACAACAAATGGCCAATGAACTGCAACACAAATTAGGCATAAGCAACATCAAACCATTTTTTAACTATTTACAAAAAGCCGCATTCCGGTATAATACTACTACTCCCATTTTTATAGAAAGCAGCCTACATAAAGTCAAAAACTTTTTAAACCTAGCCACGCTAAAAGGCATTGTGAGTATTCCCAAACTCAATTTGTTCAACAATATGAACCAAGAAAATGAGCGCACTTTTGCTGATAAAAGATTGGTACAATATTTTAACCGCTTTGCTACTTACAATGGC
>JANMIV010000364.1:0-14872 GCA_031375995.1 Bacteroidota bacterium | reverse complement strand
GTACCAATTCCTACTCGTCCTCCATCCTTTATTTTAAGTTGTGCATTTGCATAATTTATTATTAATAATGCAACAATTAACATTGTGGTTTTTATGTTTGTTGTTTTCATGTTTATTCTATTTTAATTGCCAATAAGCCAGAATCCTTATAGTAAGTCCTAGTTGCACCATTACGCCCATAAGCATTGTAGTATTCTGTTATAATGCTATCTGAGGTAATGCTTTTTGAATTCCGAAAATACATATTTCCATATTTTGCCATAGTATCTTTTTGATCGTAATATCGATAATAAGAGAGATATAGCTTATCTGTACCTTTAAATGCTTGTATGGTATCGATAAAAACTCTTTTGTGAAATTTTTAAGTGTATAAAGGTCAACTGAGATTTTGCCAATGGAGTCTAAACCTGACGAATAACTATCCTTCCTAACATAAGACATATAATAAAAGGTGCATTTGTTACCCGTTTTCAATTCATGATAAATTCCTTTTGGCTCTTCATTTGTTTTTTCTTTGCCACAACTAGTGGTTAAGAAAAACAATAAAATAAGCAATGCAGTTGTTTTCATGTTTTACTCTACTTTAATTGCGATTAAGCCTGAGTCTTTATAGAATGTGCGTGTGCCTGCATTCCAACCGTATGCATTATAGTATTCGGTTACGATGCTATCTGATGTAATGGTTCTGGAGTTTCTAAAGTATTTTGTATAGTATTTTGCCATGGTATCGTTGGGGTCTGTATAAAATTTATTGTAATATTTTGACATATATAGTTTGTCAGTGCTATTAAATGCCATTATGGTGTCTATAAAATATTGACCTGTTATGCTTTTGTAAGTATAAAGGTTTTCTGATAGCTTTCTTATTGTATCTCCACCTCCTCGATCCATGCTTCGCAAATAAGACATTCTATATATACTACATGAACCAGTTTTTAACTCATGGTAAACTCCTTTGGGTTCTTCTTCACTAGTTTTTTCTTTGCCACAGCTAGTGGCTAAGCTAAACAATAAAATAAGCAATGCTGTTGTTTTCATGTTTTTTTACTTTATTGGTTATCGCAAGTTCCATTTGTGGTGGCAAAAAACTCAGTTCCTGTGGCGTCATCTACTTCAAAACCATCTTCTAGTTGTATGTATTCTACTGCCCTTAACGATATTTTTTGTCCTAAACTAATTTTTACTGAAGCACTACCCAGGTTATTTTGTCCCAAGTGTATTAATTTTTTAAGTCCATAATTATATGAATTTGTAACAAAATTATAATTGCTTTGAACAAATGAGGTAGTACAGCCAATGGTATTTAGTTTGTATATTTTTATAAAATCTAATTCAAAATCGAAAGGCAAATTGGTAATGCCGGGTATAATTTTACTACAAAACCTAAATTTATCTCCATTATCGTATAAAGCACCTTCAATATCTAAAATAATGTTCATGGGGTCAAACAAATTGGCGGGGTATTCCATGTGTTTTACCAATTTGTTGTCGTAATAAGTGTTCATTTCTGTTGGTGTCCATTCTAAAGAGTAGGTATGCCACTCGGTTTGGTTTATATAGGTATCAGCATGGCTTGTGGAGGCATAGCCTGTATTCCCATAGTTACAGTCATCTACATTTCTGTCAAATTGTAGTGAGCTGGATGCATTTTGTTTAAACCAATAATTACTTGTCATTAAACCACGAAAAGGGTCATTTTCGGCAATATCTATTTCACTGTATTCCGTTTGCCTTGCAGAAACACCTGGAGGCAATGAATAATTATTATAATCAGCATATAACCAAAAACACTGTCCCAAACCTTTACATTGTGCGCCTGGGGGTCTATTTACTTTGAATCTCGCCTCAAAAAAACCGTATTTATATACATTTTTGGAAATGGCAGTTCCAGTAGTTATGGTATATAACTTTGCTGCTCTTGTCCAATTGCTATTACCATCAATATAGTATGTATTGATAGCAGGATTCTCCCACCTTGAGGTAAGTTTCATAGTAGTAAGGGGAGTATTTTGAAAAGTGTGGTTATGATTTGTATTGAAATTATAGGTATATGGAGCAGAAATATTATCGTAGAATTGATCACCTTCTAAGTAAAACTGGTCAGAATTTTTTCCTCTCAAATGCCCGTTCCAATAATACCTCCAATTGGTTTTGGTAGTAGCTTCGCTAAAAAATTCTTCATCAAGTTTAAGTGTGCCAACATCCCAATTAAAATCATTCCTTAATCCGTGAGTACCATCGGTATTGAAAAAAAAGGCGTTTGACTTAACAATGAAAAGGTATTAACCAACATAATTGTGATTAAAAATAATGTGTTTTTCATATTACGAAAATAAACAAAAAATACTATTAAAAAACCGCTCTTGGCCAAGGAGCGGTTTTTATGAACAAAATTTAAGCCTATGAAAAACTATTTTATTAATTAGTTAATAGCCATTACAAACATAGGTGCTCAAATCGAAAAAACAACAACTTAAACGCAATTTTGGCTGCTCAGCGCTTCTTTTTTTCTAAATAACTAAAAATCAGAGAGAAAATCTTCGCCCATTTACATAAAATATACTACCACTTAAATGGCTAATGTCCCGAGTATTCCATTAAGTAAGCTTTGATAAAATCGTCCAAATCTCCATCCATTACTGCCTGCACATTACTCGTTTCAGTATCGGTTCTTAAATCCTTTACCAGTTTGTAAGGATGCATTACATAATTTCTTATTTGACTTCCCCACTCTATTTTACGTTTTCCAGCCTCCACTTTTTCTTTGGCTTCATTTCGTTTGCGTAACTCTATTTCGTATAACTGAGATTTAAGCATTTTCATGGCCCTATCCTTATTGGCACTCTGCGAGCGATCTACCTGACATACAATTACAATACCCGTAGGCTTATGCGTAAGCTGCACTTTGGTTTCTACTTTATTTACATTTTGACCACCAGCACCACCAGAACGAGAGGTTTGTATTTCAATATCGGCATCTTTAATCTCAATTTCTATAGTATCGTCTATAATTGGGTAGCAGTAAACGGAAGCAAAGCTAGTATGTCTGCGTGCGTTACTATCAAAAGGCGAAATTCTTACCAAACGGTGTACGCCATTTTCCCCTTTTAAAAAGCCATAGGCAAAATTGCCCATTACTTCTATAGAACATGACTTTATACCAGCGCCATCTCCTGCCTGCTCATCAACCACGGCAGCTTTAAAGCCTTTTTTGTCGGCATACATTATATACATGCGCATAAGCATTTCTGCCCAATCCTGACTTTCCGTTCCGCCTGCTCCTGAATTAATATTGATGATACAGTTAAACTGATCCTCTTCTCCGCTCAACATGTTTTTGAACTCAAGTTCTTCCACCTGAGCCATAGCATGCAAATAAGCGGTTTGTAGTTCTTCCTCGCTTGCTTCGTTGGCTTGGTAAAACTCATAAAGCACGTTTAAATCTTCTACGGTTGCGCTTGTTGCGGCAAACTCGTCTGTCCAAATCTTTTTTTGTTTGGTAGCCTTTAGAATGGCTTCCGCTTTTTTAGGATTGTCCCAAAAGCCTGGTTCATGTGTTAAGTGTTCTTCTTCTTGTATTTGTGCTAGTTTAACAGCAACGTCAAAGATACCTCCTCAGTGCATGCACTCTTTCTTCTAAATTTTTTAATTGATCGCTTGTCATAATTTGGCTGCAAACATATATTAATTTAAGAAGAAGAAAATATAATTTAGCAAGTACTACCATTCCTTTGACAGGCAAACACGTTGTAAGTATTACAAAAGTAAAAGACCATCCTATTTTTATTTAATACCTAGCCATATCTATAATCTAGTAACTTTCAAATCTTTCAACCATCAGTTTTGCAAAAATTAACCTACCTTTGCCGCCTTAATGGGAAATATAGTAGCAATAGTAGGAAGACCAAACGTAGGCAAATCAACACTTTTTAACCGCTTAACGGGCAATAGACAAGCCATTGTTGACGATTTTAGTGGCGTAACACGCGATAGGCACTACGGAAAGGCAGAGTGGCTTGATAAAGAATTTAATGTAATAGATACTGGAGGATATGTTCCAAATAGCAGCGATGTATTTGAAGCAGCCATCCGCACGCAAGTAAAAATAGCCGTTCAAGAGGCTGATGTTATTTTATTTATGGTGGATGTAGCAGTAGGTATTACTGACCTTGACACGGAATTATCTCTTATTTTAAGAAAAAGCAAGAAGCCAGTTTTACTAGTAGTAAATAAAGTAGATAACTCAAACCGCCATTTAGATGCCGCAGAGTTTTGGGCACTTGGTTTTGATGCCTTATACAATATATCTTCGGCAAGTGGCTCAGGAACAGGCGATTTGTTAGATGAGGCCATGAAGCATTTGACTTTTACAGATGAGAATACAGATGCTGAAGAGGAGGAGTTACCTAAAATAGCAATTATAGGAAGACCAAACGTAGGGAAATCGAGTTTGATAAATGCCTTAATGGGCGAAGAAAGAAATATAGTAACAGATATTGCTGGTACTACCCGCGACTCTATCAATTCGCATTATAAAATGTTTGATAAGGAGTTTGTATTGGTTGATACTGCTGGAATTAGGCGAAAAAATAGGGTTTCTGAAGATTTGGAGTTTTATTCTGTAATGCGCAGTATAAAGGCTTTGGAAGATTGCGATGTAACGGTTTTGGTGCTTGATGCAACGGTAGGTATTGATGCGCAAGATATGAACCTAGTAACTTTAGCCGTTAAGAATAACAAAGGCCTTGTAATTTTGGTTAATAAGTGGGATTTGGTTGAAAAGGACCATAAAACATCATTGGAATTTGAAAAAACCATACGCGAAAAGCTAAAACCTTTTAGCGATGTACCTATTGTTTTTACTTCGGCTGTAACCAAGCAACGTATTTTTAAAGCAGTGGAATCGGCTTTGCATGTAGCAGAAAATAGGAAAAGGAAAATAAGCACTTCAAAACTCAATGAGTATATTCTAGATAAAATTGAAACCTATCCACCACCACCTATAAAGGGTAAGTTTGTGAAAATAAAATATGCTACTCAATTACCAGGTAGAAGTCCAAAATTTGCTTTTTTCTGCAACCATCCTCAATACGTGAGCGATTCGTACAAGCGGTTTATTGAGAACAAGCTAAGAGAAGAATATGATTTTGAGGGAGTACCGTTGATGATATACATGAGAAAAAAATAAAAAAAATTTTGTTATTAACAAAATAAGCATACATTTGCACCCGAATTAGAAAAACTTAATTAACAAACAAAATGAAAAAAGTATTATCAATCGTTGCCGCTTCTGCTATGTTAGCTATCGTAGCTTGTGGTCCTTCTGCTGAAGAAAAAGCTAAAATGGAAGCTCAAAAACAAGCTGATTCAATCGCTGCTGCTACTCGCGCTGCTGATTCATTAGCTGCTTTAGAAAACCAAATGGTTCCAGCTGATTCAGCTGCTGTTGATACAGCTGCTGCTTCTACTGAAGCTGCTCACTAATTTTTAATTAGTGGCTTCTGTTTTAAACAGAAACTAAAAAAATGCCATTCGCTTGCGAGTGGCATTTTTGTTTTAATGCCCACTGATTAACAGACAAATAAAAAGTTAATTATTTGCGAATAACTTTTTTGTTTTTGCAAAAAACGCCTACATTCGCAGTCATAAAAAATTAAGCTCATGGCACAACGTACATATCAACCATCGGTAAGAAAAAGAAGAAACAAACACGGATTCCGCAAAAGAATGGAATCGGTTTCTGGAAGAAAAGTTTTAGCCTCTCGCAGAGCTAAAGGCCGTAAAAAATTAACAGTATCTGACGAAGGTCGTCATAAAAAATAAAGAACCTAAATCCTGAGTTTTTTATTTACGTAGTTGCTATGTTTAAAAAACTCAGGGTTTGTTTTTTATATGAACTTTACATTTCCTAAAAGAGAGAAGCTTACTTCTCTTAAAATAATTGATGCCCTTTACTCAAAGGGCAATTTTAGTTTATATAGCCACCCATTTAAAATTTCTTTTATTTACACTACTCAGCAAGATGCTTCTTGCAAAGTATTACTATCCGTGCCCAAACGCAACTTTAAAAGGGCGGTTGACAGAAACTTAATTAAACGCCAAATACGGGAAATATACAGACTTAACAAACAAACATTGGGTCATTTGCTAGCAAACAAGCAAAAAAGTATTGCTTTATCTATTGCCTATATTGCAAAAAAGGAACTTCATTACAGTGAAGCCGATCTTTGCTTTAAGAAACTTATAGAACAATTGTGCCATGAAATTGAAAAAGATAATTGAATTCCCCTTTATTCTTTTTATAAGGATTTACAAAAGCCTATTGTCGCCTTACCTACCCAATGCTTGCCGTTTTAACCCCACTTGCAGCCAGTATGCCGAGGAAGCCATTACTAAATATGGCATATTTAAAGGTATATTTTTGGCCGTAAAAAGAATCAGCAAATGCCATCCTTGGGGTGGGCACGGAATAGATCCTGTTCCTTAATTTTTTTAACAGTATTTTTTATTACTATCAATTATTCAAGTAATTAAATGTTTAAGAAACAAGAGATATAATTTAAACTAGCAAAACCGCTGCAAAAAATTATTTTTGTTCGTTTTTATAATCATTTACAAATTAAACAGCTAAAGATATATGGCAGAATTTCAACTAATAATGCCCAAAATGGGTGAAAGTATTGCAGAGGCAACTATTATTAAATGGGTTAAAAATGAAGGTGATGCCATAGCTGCCGATGAAACGGTGCTGGAAATTGCTACAGATAAAGTGGACAGTGAAGTACCTAGCCCTAAAGCAGGTGTATTGGTAAAAAAACTGTATAAAGATGGCGATGTAGTAGCCGTAAATATGCCTATTGCCATTATGGAAATAGGAGGAACAGCTTCCCCTGCGCCTAGTGCACCAGCGGCACCAGTTGTAGAGCCTGTAAAACAAGCGGTACAGCAAATAGAAAATACAATAAACCAAGCCAGTAGTGCGGTAAACACAAGTACCGCAGGTGCAAATAAATTTTACAGTCCATTGGTATTAAACATTGCCCGTGAGGAGAATGTAAGTATGGCCGAATTGGAAACAATAGCCGGAAGCGGAAATGAAGGACGTGTTACTAAGCGCGATATATTGAATTATGTAGCCAGTAGAAGTGGTGGCAGTATTCCTGTTGCTCCTACTCCAACCATACCTGTACCTGCAAGTGTGCCACAACCAGTGGTAGAAGTAAAAGCACCTGCTCCGCAACCTACCGTTTCAGCACCAAAACCTGTAACAAGTATAGGTAGTGGTAACGAAATAATTGAAATGGATAGAATGCGTAAGTTAATTGCCGATCACATGGTAATGAGCAAGCATACCAGTCCGCATGTAACAAGTTTTGTGGAGGCTGATGTAACCAATATGGTATTATGGCGTGAAAAAAACAAAAAAGCGTTTGAAAAGCGGGAAGGCGAAAAAATTACTTTTACTCCTTTATTTATAGAGTGTGTGGCACGTGCCATTAAGGACTTTCCTATGATTAATTGCAGTGTAGATGGAACGAATATTATTAAGAAAAAAAATATCAATATTGGAATGGCCGCTGCTTTGCCTAGTGGCAATTTAATAGTACCTGTAATAAAAAATGCAGATACCTTGAATCTAATTGGTATTACCAAACAGGTAAATGATTTGGCCAATAGAGCACGCGCCAATCAATTAAAACCAGACGATATACAAGGAGGTACTTTTACTTTGACCAATGTAGGTGGGTTTGGAAATGTAATGGGTACGCCTATTATAAACCAGCCACAAGTAGCTATTATGGCTACTGGTGTAGTAAAAAAGAAACCGGCTGTTTTGGAAACGGAATTTGGCGATGTAATAGCCATTCGTCACATGATGTTCTTATCATTAAGTTACGACCATAGGGTAGTAGATGGCTCATTGGGCGGAAGTTTTTTACGCAGGGTGGCAGATTATATGGAACAGTGGGATGTAAATAGAGAATCATAGTATATTCAATAAAAAAGCGGCTTTTAGCCGCTTTTTTATTGAATATACCTAAGTTTTACAAAGGGTGTTTATAATGTATTGTTCAATAGTGGTTTTTCGCAAGCTTTTTTATACAACCTTGAGGAAATTACTTTATCACGCATAAGGGTGGCATGTTTTATATTGTGTGCATCGCTACCCAAAAAACTGTGGTAGCCTTTATCTATTATATATTCAGCCGCTTTTTGTACTTGAGGATTATAATAACCTACTAAAGAAAGATTATTGAGTTGTAATAGAATTCCTTGGTCAAAAAACTCTTCATACTTGTCTTTTTGGTTGTGGTAATAGCCATATCTTTCTGGATGCGCCATTATTGGTTGATAACCTCTAATTTTAAGTTCAAACAATACCTTTTTTAAGTTGGGCGATTCGCTCATGAAAGGCATTTCGAGCAATATATATTTTTTGCTGCCTCCAAAAGTGAGTAAATCATCTTGCGCTATTTTTTGCTCCAATCCTTCATCAATCATGTATTCAGCAGCTACCTCCAAAGCCACATTTATGCCTTTTTCACTTATAAATGCTTTAAGTTCTGCCAATAGGGGCAATAAATTATGAGCACCATTTTTATAAAAGTCGCTCATAATATGCGGGGTAGTAATTATTTTTTTATACCCCATATTGGCAAAAAGCTGTATGGTTTCTGCTGCTTGCTCTAAAGTTTCTACGCCATCATCTACCCCTGGTATTAAATGGGAATGTAACTCCACCTGAATGGGATTTTGCCATAATTTACTTTGGTTAATTTCCTTTTTTGGAAATAATTGGTCAAAAAAACCCATTGGATGCAGTTTGAAAAAAATTATACTTTATACTTGATCAAGATATTCTTTTAAAGATGCAATATTAGGCACATTTAAAGAATCTACTTTGCGTTCATCTGCCACATATATGCTCAACCAGTCAAGGCGATGGTTTATTTCATATATAGCACTTAAATCAAACTCATCTACTGCCATATTTACTACCTTATGGTTTTCTACTTCCAATAAATTAGTTAAAAACTCAAAACGAGCACTTACCCTTTGGTTGCGTCCAGAGTCTATTAAAAAGAATATAGAAGGTACAACGCCATAATAGCTTTCTATTACATTGTGGTTTGCCTCAGGCAATACATGGGTAAAGGCTTCTTGCTTTGCATTTTCTTGTATTTGTTGTGCAAAACGCAAGCCGAGTGCCTCAAAATAAGCGTCAGTAACTACAATAAATTTATTAGATATTTTTGATTTAATGCTTTCAAATAATTTGGTCATTTGTGCCTCGTAAGGAGCAGTATCTTTAACTCTTTCAGCAATTTCTTTCAATTCTGCTGTTACGTCTTTTTGTATAAACTCGGCAAATATTTGCACCAAATAAGTAAGTGAAAAACCCAATGCCATGCGTGGTTGGAAACCGGGTTCTAAAAAGTATTGTTTTATACCATGTTCGGTTGCTAGCGCACCTAATTTACCTCCTCCAGTAAGTATCAACATATCGCAATTGCGCTTCTTTGTCTCATCAAACAAGGCCAAAGTTTCCTCTGTATTGCCACTGTATGAACCCAATAAAACCAATGTTTTTTCATTTACATAGGCAGGTAAAGTGTAGTCGGCAATGCACTCAACAGACAAAGGCAATCTATCCATGTATATGTTTTTTACCAAGCGACCGCCTATTCCACTGCCACCTAAACCTCCAATTACTATATTGTGGTAGTTGCTTAGGGAAAGCCCGTGTGGAGTATAGTTGCTTAAGGCAAATTCTATTTGATAACTGTATTTTTTAAGTGCTTCGTGTTGTGGATTCATAGTTGTTTATTATGGAATGTTGTTATTTTGTTAAGTTCATTAAGTATTGTCCGTATCCGCTTTTTAGCAACTTTTGCGCTTCGCGGTGTAATTCTGTTTTATTTATATAGCCCATGCGGTAAGCTATTTCTTCAATACAGCCTATTTTTAGGCCTTGGCGTTCTTCAACTACTTGTACAAACTGACCTGCTTGCATTAGAGAGTTAAAAGTGCCAGTATCAAGCCAAGCAGTGCCGCGTTGTAAAACACCTACTTTTAGTTTGCCTTGTGCTAAATATACTTTGTTTACATCTGTTATTTCATATTCTCCTCTAGGAGATGGTTTGATGTTTTTGGCAATTTCTACTACTGAATTATCGTAAAAATACAAGCCAGGAACGGCATAATTTGATTTTGGAACAGCTGGTTTCTCTTCAATGCTTAAAGCATTCATGTTTTCATCAAATTCCACTACTCCATAACGCTCTGGATCGCTTACATGGTAAGCAAATACCACACCACCCTCTGGATTATTGTTTGCTTCTAATAGTGCTTTTAAACCTGAACTAAAGAATATATTGTCGCCTAAAATCAAGGCTACACTGTCATTGCCAATAAACTTTTCGCCAATAACAAAAGCTTGTGCAAGCCCATCTGGTGATGGTTGTTCTGCATACTCAAAACGACAACCAATTTGGCTTCCATCACCTAGTAATTTTTGGAATCCAGGTAAATCATGTGGAGTAGAAATAATAAGTATTTCTTTAATACCCGCAAGCATTAACACAGATAGTGGGTAATAAATCATGGGCTTATCGTAAACAGGCATTAGCTGTTTACTTACTGCCAACGTAAGCGGATGCAAGCGGGTTCCACTACCACCTGCTAATATTATTCCTTTCATACAAAAATAAGTGCTTATTAAATCTTTATTGGGTTGCAATATAAATGAATATTGAAAATGTTCATTTATTTTATATTACCATATTCTTATTACAAAATCAGATATGGCTTTATTCAGTTTTTCTGGCTCTTCTAACATTCCCATGTGGGCTGATTCCTCTAAATAACAAATTTCTGCTTGTTGGCAAGTTGCTGCCTGTGCCAACAAATCGTTTTCCGCTATAAGTGCATCGTGTTTGCCAATGGCAAAAAATACGGGTAATGTGGTTGTTTCTAATAATTCAAAGCTTTTTTCTCTATTCATCATGGCACGTATAGCCGTAATAATTCCAGCGGTTTTAGCATGATTGGCTTCGCTTATCATGTTTTCAATAATAGGATTATTGGATTCTTTAGGTAAGAAAAGTGTGGGAAAGAACGCCTTGAAATAGGCTTCTTTTCCATTGTTTTGAATAAATTGAATGGTTTGTCGCCTTTTGTTTTTCCTTTCAAGGTTATCTGCGGCTGCTGTAGAGTGTAGCAAACCAAAACCTTTTAAATAGTGGGCGTATTTTTTTGCAAAAGCCAAGGTTACATAACCACCCATGCTATGCCCTATTAAAACACAAGTTTCTATTTTTAAAGCATCTAAAGCTATTTTTACTTTATCGGCCATGCCTTCAATGCTTATTTTTTCATGAACAGGACTTTTACCGAAACCAGATAAATCAAGGGTAATGATATTGAAATGCTCCTTTAGCACTTGTACTTGCCCATTAAAAAGGGCACTGCTTTCGCAAAAGCCATGTAAAAGCACAAGGGTTCTCTTTTGATTAGATATATAGGTATTGTATTTTAACATATATATGGAGTATAAAATAAAAAAGGCCAAACGCTGTGTTTAGCCTATTTTTAAAGTATTTAACACTGCTCAAAGGAGTTTTATTTCCTTGGAGTTAGTGCCTAATGTTTTGACTAATAAAATTTGTAACGCATATCAACTACGTTGCGCATTTCTTTCAATGCTTCCATATATCCATACTCTAAGCGTTGGCTAGCTGGTTGCTTTAACTCGGCTTTGTACTGGGTATAATCTTTAATGGGAGGAGCTTCGTTAAATTTGTTTACCATAAACGCATAAACACCAGCATCTCCTTTAAAAGGTGCTTGTAATTTAGCTGGGGCAGTTCCTAAAACGGCTCCTACAAAAGTATTGTCTTGCCCGACATAAGCTATATTGGCATTTTCAAAGCTTTGTGTTCCAACAGGTGTAACCGTTAGGTTTAATTTTTTGCTTAGTGCATCCAATGTAGTTGCTCCACCATCTATGGCTTCTTTCATTTTAGCAGTTAACTGCTCTGCTTTTTTATCTTTTATATAATCTGCTTCTACCCTGGTTTTGGCAGCATCAAAATTGGCTTTTCCTTTTTCACGTACTTCTTTCACTGCCAATATTAAATGTTTATCACCAATAGTGATTACTTCGCTTACATCACCAACTTTGGCATTAAATGCCCATCTTACTGCCTCGCGTGCATCAGCATAACCAGGTAAAAAGTTATCTGTTTCTCTTACAAAATCAGCTTGTCTTATTTCCAATTTCTTCTCTTTAGCGTTTGCTTCAAAATCAGCAACATTGCGTCCGCTTAAAGCAAACTGGCTTGCATCGTTATAAGCCAATTGAGTGGTTTTATCGCTTGCCTTAAAGGTGCGCTCTAGTAAACCAGCTACAACCAATTTACTTGATTTGTTTTCAGTTACTTTTACTATATGCCATCCAAATTGGGTTTTTACCACCCCTAAGTCGCCTTTTTTACCATTTTTACAGAAGGTATTGAATTCTTTTACCATTTGCCCATCTTGAAACCAGCCTAAGTCTCCGCCTCTGTCTTTGGTTCCGTCTGTTCCATACTGTGCAGCCATCAGGGCAAAATCACTGCCTTTTTTAATTTGAGCCAATACTTCTTCTGCTTTAGCTTTGCTGTTTAAGGTGTCTTGTGCGGTTCCTGTTCCTTCTACTTTAAACAATATATGGCTGGCACGCATAAATACGGTGGTATCATTTTTCACACCACTTACTTTGTAAATTTGGTATTTGTTGTCTTTAAAAATAGGCCCTACAATGCTACCTATTGAATCACTAAATAAGCTATTTACTATATCTTCAGGGTAATCTTTTCTTGAACGAGGCGTTGGGTCAAATTTAACTTCGCTATTTTGATCTACATATTGGGTGTCGTTTTTAGTTTGTGCAAATAAATTAGTTTGCTCTGCAACCCATTTTTGCATTTCGGCAGTATCTTGTGTACTTGGCGCAAAATCATATACTACAAAACTTAGCTTACGGCTGTTTTCACGCTCTTTGTATTTATTTTGGTTTTTGTTAAAGTACGATTTTAAATCGCTATCTTCTTTCTTAATGGTTGAATCGGCTATGGTATTAAATGGCATAGCTATGTAGTTTAACTCAGCAGTACGAGTGCGAGTTTCGTATAGTTTTTTTGCTTCTAAATTGGTAGTATAAATACCTTTTTTAAGCAATGCAGCATACTTTTTATTCATGCCATCTTGGTACAAATAATCTTCGAAGTCGCGTAATTGCTTTTTGGTCTTTTCGTCTCCTTTTTCAGTAATTTGCTTTAAATTCTGAATCACTACATTTTTATCAAACGAGCCAGTTTTAGGGTCAGTAAACGACTGTTTTACTTGCGGATGTATGTTATCTCCGTAAAATAAGTCAGAAAGTTCATCATTGGTAACAGTAATACCCAATTCTACAAACTCTTTGCTCATTAAGTTTTGTTGTATAATGGTATTCCAAGCTTGTTCTTTTATTTGGTTACGGGTATTTTCATCAATGGGTTGCCCTTGGTTTCGTTCCGTAAACATGGCTTCTTGCTTAGCCATCTCCTGCTCCATTTGTTTTATACTAATTGATTCACCATCAATTTCTCCCACATCTGTATTATTGCTATTAAAAATACTATTTCCACTGGTTAGTGCATCAGATACGAGAAATAACACGAGCGCTAAACCCACAAATCCAATTGCAAGTCCGCTTCTGTTTCTTATTTTAGTTAATATTGCCATTCGGTTTTTTTGAAGAGTGGCAAAAATAAGCGCATTGTACATACAAGGCAAATGTTATTTATTTTCGCACTAGCATTAATATCAGGCACTTAAATAAATAGCATAAAAATGAACTACGGAAAACTATACTTAATTCCCAATTTTTTGTCGAATGAAACAAATAATGACTTCTTACCCGAAATGGTAAAAAGAATGAGTCACGATATAAAAAATTTGGTGGTAGAAAGCGAAAAAGAAGCACGGGCTTTGGTAAAAAAGTTGCAATTGGCCACTCCACAGAATGAATTGCAGATATTTACGCTGAATGAACATACAGAGGCCAAGACCTACCACCATTTGCTAAAAGCACTTGAAAATGGGCAAGATGCAGGCATTATAAGCGATGCTGGCTTACCTTGCGTGGCCGATCCGGGCTACCAATTGGTGGCTTTGGCCCACCAAAAAAACATTGCTGTGATTCCTTTACCGGGCGCATCCTCTATTTTTATGGCTTTAATGGCCAGTGGTTTTAGCGGACAGAACTTTGCTTTTACAGGTTATATACCTATTGATAAGGCGCAGCGCAGCAAACGGATAAAAGAACTAGAGCGAGAAGTAACAAGTAAGGGGCAAGCACAAATATTTATGGAAACACCTTATAGAAACAACCAATTGCTAGAGGAACTGATAAAAAATGGTGCGTCCAATACCTTACTGTGTATTGCAGCCAATATTACAGCACCTGACGAGTTCATTAAAACCAAAACCATTAAAGAATGGGCATTGGCTAAACCAGATTTGCATAAAAAGCCTTGTATCTTTATTTTGGGTGGTTAATGGGTAGTGTAACATTTATCTCCTGAAAAGCCAATACGGTATAGGAGTTTGGGCAAAATGAGCTTATTATAAACGATTTAATATTTTTGCTCCAAAGTATATGCAGCCGCATTTTACTTGATGACGTAAGAGACATTGCAGAAATTTGATTAAATCAGAAAAAGAAACACCGAAAGAAGAGAAACTAAAAGTAAGCAAAGAGGTATAAATACCATAATAATAAATTACAAAATCAAAGCACTATATTTGCCAGACATATAATAAAAGTAATAAAATGGTAATCGAA
>JANMIV010000351.1:0-4607 GCA_031375995.1 Bacteroidota bacterium | reverse complement strand
TGTAATTTTTGCACCCATGCTATTTAGCATTTTACAAAGTTGCTGCAAATAGGGTTCACAAGCAGCATTGTAAATGGTAGTTTTGCCTTTGGCTAAAGAGGCTGCCATTAATATATTGGCAGTTCCAGTTACTGAAGCCTCGTCCAATACCATATAGGCTCCTGTGAGATTTTTAGCATCTACACTGTAAAACTTTTCTTCGTGGTTATAGTCAAACTTAGCACCTAAGGCTTCAAAACCCCTAAAATGGGTATCTAAGTGTCGCCTGCCTATTTTATCGCCACCTGGTTCTGGGATATATGCTTTGCCAAAACGTGCCAATAAAGGACCAATAATCATTACAGAACCTCGTAAGCTTGCACCTTTCTTTTTAAAATCGGCACTCAATAAGTATTCTAAGTTTACATTATTGGCAGTAAAAGTATATGTATCCGTATTTATTTTTTCTACCGCTACACCCATTTCAGAAAGCAATTCAATTAGCTTTATTACATCATGTATGGCGGGTATATTTTCTATTGTTATTTTTTCTGGTGAAAGCAGCACAGCACTGATTATTTGTAATGCTTCGTTTTTAGCTCCTTGCGGAATTATTTCTCCTTTTAATGGATTGCCTCCTTTTACTTTGAATGATGCCATTGATTGTTATTTTATGATACGAAAATAGATTTTAAATACATTATTGTAAAAAATGTTAGCCACAGTTTACACAGATTCTATGGAGGAATGTCTAGTATTTTTTAACAAGCCAAGCTTGATAAGTAACAGGTAGCTAGTAATTGATAATTAGCCACAGATTCACTGATTTAAAAGGGGCGTGTTTTTACGCTAGAACGTGGTTGAAATACAGTTTACTATCAACTAACAACTATCAACCAACAACTATCAACTAATAACCAAAAGCTTTGCCTATGGTAAGCACATTTAAGTTGGCTTTGAGTAAGGCTTTATTTTCGGGTTTTTCTAATATTTTTTGAGGTTCACCTATGGGTTCATCACTTAAATCAAAAGTTCCAAAATGCATGGGAATCATGGTTTTTACTTTCATTTCGTTTACCGCCTTTATTGCATCGCTGGGAGAAATATGGTTAGCGCCCATAAACCATTCAGGTTTGTAAGCTCCTACGCCAATAATACAAACATCAATACCATTGAATAAATCTCCTACTTGTTTTAAATGGCTTCCATAACCAGTATCGCCACTAAAAAATATTTTTTTGCCATTTACTTCTATTACAAAAGAACCCCATAAATGTTTGTTGGTATCCGTTAAGCCACGCCTACTCCAGTGGCGAGCAGGCATAAAATAAATGTTTACTGCGGTATTGTCTGTTTTGTATTGCTGATACCAGCCAGCAGTTTGTAATTTGGGCTTTTGGAGCATTTTATTAAGCCAATCTTCCATTTTTAAGCCGGTGAGTATTTCAGCTTGTGGATTGTTTTTATGTACAAGATGGATACTTTTTTCATCTAAATGGTCACGGTGGTCATGGCTTAGCAGTATATAATGTAAGTTTTTTATCAACGCAGGATCAAAAGGCATATCTACCTTGCGTTTCAAAAAGGTACCCGGACTTCCAAAAACTGGATCAGTAATTATATTGATACCATTGATACGGATAAAAAAAGTAGCATGTCCAAACCATACAATTACATCTTCATTACTGGATAAAAAAGCGGTATCATTTTTAACAATGGCTAATTGAAAAGTATCTTTTTTCTTTTCATCTTTTTGTTTATTGGTTTCCCTTTGCCATTTCCATAGTTCGCTAAAGGTAGGCCAAAAGGGGAATTCATGGTTCATAAATAACCCTTTTTCATCCAATGGGTTACCCTTCCAAATGGTAGTGTCAACAATGGTTTTTAAGGCGGGGTTGGAGGTGTAATTGCTTATTTTCATGTGTTGTGCTTGAGCAATGAGTGCCAATTGCCCCATTAAAATAAATAGTATTTTCTTCAAAAAAGTGTACGTTAAAGTGGTGCGAATATCTAAATTTAATTAAAAAAAGTAAACAAAGCATTCATTATTTTAGCGTCATTCGTACAAAAGGTTCTGTGCTAAAAAGGAAAAGGCTGCCTTAGCAGACAGCCTTTAAAAAGATTATAGCATTCAATTAATTCAATTTTACGTTTACTGCACTTAGTCCCTTTTTTCCCTCAATTAAATCAAAAACTACCGCATCATCTTCTCGTATCTTATCTTTTAAGCCAGATATATGTACAAAAATGGCCATCCCACGACTTTCTTCTTTAATGAATCCAAAACCTTTGGTTTGGTTGAAAAATTTTACTATCCCTTTTTGCATTTTCTTTTTGTTTAGGTGAATAATAGAAAACCCAAAATAGTATTTTTGGCCATAAAAGAAATATAATGCCCTAAAAAGATGGACTCCTACCAAGAAACTTTTAATACCTGGAATAAAATAGCCTTGTTGTATCAAGACAAGTTTATGGATTTGGATTTGTATAATGAAAGTTATGACTTTTTTTGTGAGTTGATACCAAAACAACAAGCAAGTATTTTAGAGATTGGCTGTGGGCCTGGAAATATTACTCATTATGTTTTAACTAAAAGACCAGATTTTATTTTAGAAGGAATAGATGTAGCACCCAATATGGTGAAATTGGCGCAACAAAATAATCCCAATGCGCATCTTAGGGTAATGGATGCTAGGAATATTAATGAATTGAACAATACCTACGATGCTATTATTGGAGGATTTTGCTTGCCTTATTTTGCTAAGTCTGATTGCGTAAAATTGATAGAAAATTGTCAAACAATTTTAAATAGTAAAGGACTTTTATACCTTAGTTTTGTGGAGGGCGATGAAACACTATCTGGGTTTAAAGTAGGTAGTAGTGGAGATGGCATCTATTTTTATTACCATAGTTTGCCGTATATAGAGGGCTTGTTTAAAAAGAATGGTTTCGAAACAAGAAAATTATTTAAAGTAAACTATAAAAAGGGAGATGGAAGTAATGAAGAGCATACGATACTGATTGCCAGTAAAAAGAAATAAAAACAATCATTTTGCACTAATCATATAGACTAGCATACAGATTAATTTTCCAAAAGTAACAATTCCTTTTTTACCAATTCAAAGTTGTTCCAAGGAATAAAGTGGTTTTCCTCTTTTATGGTAATTAATTTTAAGGTGTCTGTTGCTGTCATATTTTTTTTCATAAAAAGGGCATTTTCATAAGGCACTAATTGATCTTTGGTACCATGTATTACAATTACTTTACATTGGATATTATCTAGTTTTTTATCTAGTATTTTTAAATCTTCTTTAAGCCACCAAAGTTCTTTATTGCTAGGTCGCAATGCACCGGGAACTATATAGGCTAGGGGAGTATTTATAAACGCAGTACGCCATTTTTCTGGCTCTTCCAATGCCGCACTCAAAGCTCCTGCAATTATTACAATGCCATTTATACGCTTGTTGTCTGCCGCCATATTTGCTACTACTGGGCCTCCATACGAATGGCCAATTGCATAAATAGGTTTATTGTTTTCTAAGTGTTTAATGAGTTTATTGATGATATTGGTATGGATTTGCAAGTTTTGAGCTTTATTAAACTGACTATAACCAAATCCAAGTCTGTCAATGCTTATCAACCTGTATTTATTGCGCAAAGCACTATCTAATAAGTAAGTTTCATAAGCATTCCAACTACCAGGCGAGCCATGCACAAATAGGAGCGTAGGTAAACTATCGTTACCTGTTTTGGCATAGTGTAAGGTATATATGCTATCAGTAAAATTTGCTATAGCCAAGGCAACTCCCGCATTTGTAAATTTGCTTTTAGCATCTGAGTCGCTGGTGCGCATGCGTAAGCAGCTTTGAGCAAATAGTAAATAGATGGTAAATAAGCTAAAGCATATTGTTTTCCAATGTTTCATTTGTTGCAAATAAAAAAGCATAGCTATATAATTTAGCTATGCTTTTTTGTGAATTTTTATAAGTGTTTATTGTTTAACAATTTTAAATATTTGGGTTTTGCTTTCTGTAATGGTTTTCACAAAATAGATCCCTGATTTTAGTTGATTACTCAAACTGGAAACATCCAATTTAGTGGTACCCATATTTAAGTCAAAAGTTTCACTGCTGATTGTTTTTCCATTGATATCAGTGATTACTACTGTTGCATGTTTGCTCTTATTAGTATTGATATCAACAACTAAATTATCGCTAAACGGATTAGGGTAAACAGTAGCATTTTCGGCTATTTCTGCTTGATTATTAATTAATAAAATGGTTTTTGAGTAATTGAATACGGCATCAAAATCTACTTGCTTTAATCTGTAGTAAACGGCATTTACATTATTACCTCCAATTACATCCGTGTATTTGTATTGGCTAGTAGTATTGGTCGTTCCTTTTCCTTTTATAAAGTCTACTCTGGTAAATGTTTTGTTGTCAAAACTTCTTTCTAATTCAAATCCAGCATTGTTTACTTCACTTGCTGTTGACCATAGTACGGTAGCAACATTGTTGTTATCAAGAGAACCTTCAAAGCTTAAGTATTTTACTGGTAAAGTACCATTAGAACCTACTCCAAATGGAGAGAAAGAGGTTACTCCTGTTAAAGTTTGCGTAAATGGC
>JANMIV010000335.1:0-5628 GCA_031375995.1 Bacteroidota bacterium | reverse complement strand
ACAAAGGCGATTTAGCACGTTCGTACTTTTATATGGCTACACGCTACGAAAACTTAATTGCTTCTTGGGCAACAAATGGCAATGCTGGTGATGTATTGGCAGGAAACAACTTTCCCGCTTATGACCCTTGGGTAATTGCTTTGCTTATGAAATGGCACAACCAAGACCCGGTAAGCATGAAAGAAATAAACAGAAACAATGCCATTTTCAATATACAGAATAACAGAAACCCATACATAGATAGTCCCCAATTTGCGCAAAAAGTATGGGGAGCTACTAATCCCAATAAACCCAACATAGCCTCCAGTAATATGGCTATTACTTTTACCAACAATACCTCTCTCCATTTTAACCTAAAATGGAAAAGTGGTAATGGCAACAGAAGAATATTACTAGTAAAACAAGGAAGCTCTTTTGATACCAAGCCTATAGATGGAATAGAATACCTCGCCAATACAAATTTCGGACAAGGAACATCTTTAGAAAATGGTGTTTTTGCAGTATTAAATGGAATGGGGAGCCAAGTAAATATAAGCAATCTACAAGAAGGTGTTACCTATTATTATGCCCTTTACGAATACAATGGTTCTGCTCAAACAACCCAATATTTAACTACTGAGTTTGCAAGTGGTTCTTTCTCTACCAATCCCCCTTTTAAAATAAGTCCAATTACTGCACAGCTAAAAGGTGTTTATTTAGCTACAATTAATTGGGAAACCATTAAAGAAATAAATACCGATAATTTTGTAATAGAACGCTCGCTTGACAGCATCAATTGGGTAGTAAGAGGCGATGTAAAAGCGGCAAATAATAGCAATACACCCCAAAAATATACTTTTACAGATAGTTTATATGATATAAGTGCTAACTGGGCTAAAATATATTACCGTGTAACACTCATTGACCAAAATATAGAATTTACCTATAGCAATATTGTTGCTTTAAACATTGACAGAAGAAATATACCCAATTTACTGTCGTTTACGGCCAATTTAAGTGCTAATAAAGGATGTAACTTAAAATGGCAAACAAGCAGCGAAATGAATAATGCTGGCTTCTTTATAGAACGCTCTACTGATAGTATTAAATGGATTACACGTGACTTTGTTCCCGGAGCAATCAACAGTGATACCATTACCAGTTACAATTACTTAGATTTCCTTGGTGATATTAGTCTGATAAAAACCCCTATTTATTATCAACTAAAACAAAAAGACCTTGAAGGTAGTTTAATTAAGAGTAACTGGGTAAAAGTGGATATAGACAGAACGAACTTGGCTAATTTGCAAGATATGTCGTTCAAATGGCATATCGTACAAAATCCAATAAACAATGAATTACGTATTTATATTAATTCGCAAGAGCAAAACAAATACCAAATCAGTATAAAAAATGCTTTAGGACATGATGTTTATAACCATACCAAACAAGTTAATGAAGGGGAACAAACGCTACTTATTGATCAATTGGAGTATTTGCCTGCTGGCATTTACATCGTGCAATTACAATGCAAGCAAGCGGTCGGGTTCCAGCGTATTGCCAAATACTAATTTAATAATGGAAAACAAAGAAAACATACAAGTGCACAAAACAGACTCGGAATGGAAAGCACAGTTAACACCTGAACAATACTATGTGCTACGCCAAAAGGGAACTGAACGCCCATTTACCAGCAAATGGGAAGAGCATTATGATGGCGGCACTTACACCTGTGTGGCCTGCGGAAACGAGTTGTTTAAAAGCGACAGCAAATTTGATGCAGGTTGCGGATGGCCTAGTTTTTTTGAAGCTTTGGATAGTACCAAAATAACTACTGCTATTGACAAAATGCATGGCATGACTCGGGTAGAAATAATGTGTGCCAAATGTGGTGGACACCTAGGCCATGTTTTTGACGATGGGCCTAAACCTACTGGCTTACGCTACTGCGTAAATGGTGCTGCTTTGGATTTTTTGAAAAAAAAATAAACTTCCTTTAACCTATTAGTTAGCATTCATCATAAATAGGGCGGTGAATATAATTACATCTTGCACAAAATGTATGGTACATGCTATGCCTATTCCTTGTGTTTCATGTGTGGCTTTTGATAGAATATAACCCAAGAGTCCTGCCATTATTACCCCAATAAATCCGGTTGGATAACCTAAATAATGCGGCAATCCGAATAGAAAAGCCGAAATAATGAATATGGATAATTGGGGAGTACTCCTCAATAAATTTCCATTAATGCCAAAGCGGTATATTATTTCTTCTGAAAAGGAATTTGTAAATGAAATGAGCAACACAAAAGGAAAAAAAGTCCAATCAAAATGGTGTAAGCTGTTTGTATATTTAAGGGCCAAAAACATAAAAATACCCGTTGCAATACTAATTACAAGTAACAGTTGAATGCCATTGCTTTTCCAAGTTGTACTGCCATTAATACCAAGCCATTTTTCTTTTTGTGCTATGGTTTGTACATTTCCGAATCGCAGTAAAATTTTACTTTCTGGACTTACTTTTAGCGTGATAAGTATAACTATACCTGCCATGAGTAAAGCCAGTAATTGGTATTTAATAAGTCCGCTTATAAATGCATTGCCATGAAAGGTAAAAGCCATGTTTGGCAAATATTTATTTGCTCCTAATAGAATTGCTGTAATTAGCAAAACGCTTATAATGGTAATGATTGGTTTCATTTCACTTTTTTTCTGCAAAAGTGAAACAATATGAGTTAGTTTCAATTACCATATGGTAACTAATGTTGCGCAATTTCTTTCCTTATTCTACTCAAACTTTGGGCTGTAATGCCCAAGTAAGATGCGATGTGTTTTTGTGGTGTTCTTTGAATTAAGTTGGCTTGTTTATTTAGTAATTCTATATACCTCTCCTTAGCCGTCATGGATAAAATGGCTATTTGCTGTTGTTGTTTATGTATAAACAGCCCTTCTGCAGCAAATCTGCATATTTTTATACCCAAATCGCTATTGGCACTTAATTGGTCAAAACGAGGCTTTGAAATCCTGAAAAGTTCCGTTTTTTCAAAAGTGATCACTTCTAAAGGAGTAACTTGTCCTGTAAGAAAAGACATATAATCTCCAAAAAAATCTAATTCATAGCATAAATCAATACATATAAAATTACTCTTATTCCATAATAATATTCCTCCTGAGCCACTTAATATAAAATACAGATACGTGGCTATTGTTCCTTGCTCTTTTAGTATCTGTTCTTTTTCAATTACAATAGTCTCCCCTAAGCTTGCAAAAGATTCCCATGCCTCAATGGGTGCTTCAAAGTATGGATCAAAACTTGTTTTTAATTTTTCTGGTATTTTCATGGCTTGTTAAAAATTATTGTTAAGGGCTTTTGTTTATTTAGCCAACAGTTAAAACGGATAAATATTTGCAACAACGCAGTAATAGCTTGGTATTGCTCATTTAAAAAGCGCAATATCCATTTCATATTCCAATTTAGTTGATTTTTTTTAAATTGATTGTGCTTGGCTGGCCAAAGGCAAACCAATAGTACTATAGTGGCTGGTCGTTGTTCCAATGTATGTTGTTTTATTGCTTATAAATAGCTTTTGCCTTTAAAAAGTCAGAGTCGCCATGCGACTGCTCTGATGCACGCTTTGTAAAAAAAAACTTCCAATAGCTAAGAATGAGGTGTTGGCAAAAAATTTTGTACTTTAGTTTGATTGTTCACTTAAAATAATCATAATTTTAGATACAATAAAATACTAGTTAAAATTACGCTAAAAAATAATTAAGTTTGAAAACATAAACCAATAACAATGAAAAAGATATACCAACTAATACCCATTCTTGTATTGCTTTTTACAAGCTTGCATAGCCAAGCTGCTCACGTAGTAGGCGCAGATGTAAGCTATACCTGTACCAGCACTCCAGGAGTATATAAAGTAACACTTAAAGTATATAGAAACTGTGCAGAAGCTAACTTATGTACAGGTTGTTCTAATCCAACACCAAATGGCAATACAACTGGTTGTACCACTTCTAGCGCAGGCTTTAGTACACCCATTGCAGGAGTAGATTCTCCATTTGCAGGGCAAAGTTTTGGTACTTATACCCTTGCGGCCGTTTCTGGAGCCAATGGGTATGATATTATTCAAACCTGCAATGCCACTACTGCCAAGACCATTTGTACCAATTGCAATACCCGCACTGCAGGCACAGTTTCACCTGGTATAGAATTGTATATATTTGAAGGAAATGTGAATTTAACTGCACTACCATCCGCCTGCTGCAAAGTAGCGTTGGGTTTTGGTTTTTGTTGCAGGAATAGTGCAATAACTATTTTTACTCCAGGCAATTTTTATACTGAGGCCATTGTGGATAGATGTATTACCCCTTGTAATAGTGCACCCATATTTACCAATGAAGCCCTTGCGGTGGTTTGTGCAGGCGCTGACGTTATATATAATTTGGGAGCTACAGATCCTGATGGTGATTCATTGAGCTATGCTTTGGGTGAATCATACCAAGGGCAGGGTACTTCAGTACCTTGGAATCCACCATTTAATGCCAATTATCCGTTTAACTACCTAGGTGCTCCCAATAGAAATGCGCCTTATCCTGCAGGATTAAGAGTTGATCCAATAACTGGTGACGTAATATTTCGCCCACAAGGGGTTTTTGTATCTAACCTGGTAATAGAAGTAAAACAATGGAAACTAGTTGGAGGTGTACGTGTAAATGTGGGCACTACCAGACGCGATGTGCAATTTCAAACTGCACTATGTGCCAATAACTTACCACCTCGAATTAAAATATATAGAAGTGGTGTGTTACAGACAGGGCAGGAATTCTCTGTATGTGCAGGGCTGCAAATATGCTTGCACATAGTGGCACAAGACCAAAGTCAAACAAGCCCTTCAGCTATCATTGCCGATACAACTGATTTAACATGGAATAATCCGGGTCAATTTAATCCAGCAATGGCCAATGCTACTTGGTTTCCAGCTTATTTGGCAAGTCAAAGAGGGGTACAGGGACCAATAGCCGATAGCTTTCACTTTTGTTGGACACCACCAGTATCTGCAGCTAGGGATATGCCACATACCTTTACCGTAAAGGGAGTAGATAGATTTTGTCCTTTGCCAGCCTCTGCCATTCGTGGTATCAATATAAAAGTAGTGGATATTCCTAGACCTATTATTAGCACTATCGATAATTTATGTGGGAATAGGGTACTGCGGTTTCAATTATCTAACTCTAACGCTATCGTATTAAATGCAAGTGCGAGTCAGTGGCAGATAGAACAAACACCGGGTACAGGAACTTTTGTAAATATTGCTGCCCCTACTTTTGCAGGTGGCGGCCCCAATAATGGCAGTATTAATTATAGATTTACCCAAGCAGGTACTTATAAAATACGCTTAAAGTTAAATAGCACTTTACCAAGCCCAACTGGTTGCCCAAGTTTAGATAGTGCTTTTATTATAAACAAAGAACCATTGAAGGTTACAGCAAGCAATGGCTATAACTGTATAGCCTCACCTGTAACTATGAAGGCACAAGCAAGTGGAGGTAACAGATTGGCTAATTTAGCCTATTATGAATTTTTCTTGGGTGGTATATCTAGTTCAAATAGCATTAAAGGTGCTCCAATAGGCCTTTCTGTTG
>JANMIV010000281.1:0-5448 GCA_031375995.1 Bacteroidota bacterium | reverse complement strand
AGGGACAAAGAAACTTAGCACCAGACAAAATATTGGTTTCATTCAAATTTTTCGAACCTACAACCTATCATTGGTGGTTATTTTTTATTGGGGAAATAATGCTTATTGGGGGTATTTATTGGCTTTGGAAAGACACAAAACCACGTTGAAAAATCCTATTGATGAGGAAGTAACCTGAAGTTGGCACATTATTTCTTGATTGAGCCAATTTAAAACGCTAAAACACATACCTAATTAATTTTAATAAGGCTATTGGTCGCAAACTTATTTGTATGCCCATGAAATCTCATTTAGGAGTTAAAACTTCAACAAAGAATTCAAACATATTCTAATTCATATACAACAGCAATGTTTGTATCTTTCTTATTTTTAGCTTTTTATTTATTAGTTTTTTTCAGAAAAAAAACTTTTATTTGTTATAAGAATTAAAAAAGCATGTTATGAAGAGATTATTGTATTGCTTGTTATTGTCCCCAATTATTGGACTATCCGCAGTTTTCGCTTGCGATATTCAGATTGGCTTTACCGCTAAAAGTAAGCAATGGGTACCTTTGGAATCAAAAACCATCGATGGAATTATTTATGTAGAATTAACTTCTGATATGGATAGTTTAAATATTCAATTTACTTCTGCTTGCACTGGCATTGCCGTACAAAATGTATTTTATAATGAAGCACCTTTAAACTCAGTAGTAAAAGAAAACCAAATAAACACCAGTAACGCCAAAGGCTTATACAAAATACAGGTTGTTGGCCCACAAAACCCAGATTGGTTTAGGGTAATAGTAAAAATTAAAGATGTTACTTCTGTAAATGAAATTGCAAATAAACTCCAATTTCTATTGTTCCCTAATCCTGCTATAGACCAAGTAAATATTCAATCTGATGCCAATATAAAAGGGATTCAAATTTTTGACAATAAAGGAGCCTTGGTATTTGAAAAACTAAATTTCAACTTCCATAAAGAAGAAAGTATTGATATTAGTGAATTGCCAAGCGGTCAGTATTTTATACTATGCAATAGCAATACTACTCAAGCAAGCACTAGGTTTATTAAGCAATAACCAGTAAGGCATTTAAACCGCTAGCTATTATTATATACAAAACTAAAGGTTATCGGAATCTAGGTTTTTAAAATAGTTTCTTGTCATTACCTTTTTTAGTTCTCTTATCAATATTTCTTGTGTTATCAACTCCTGTAAACTCAAATGCGGTAAATTAGCATGGGCTTGTAACAATTTTTTTTCGGGTAAATCTATTCTGTACAGTACTGTTTGTAATTTGCTTTTATGTTCAGCCAAAAGCAATTCTACTTGCTGGAGCAATTGTTCCAATAAACTTTGATATGAGTTATTTCCTCCAAAAGTAAAGTTAAGAGATACCCCACTCATGTTAAAGTCTTTCTGAATTTGTGTCACCGTTTCCTCAAAAAAAGCCTCCTTGCTCATTAGTTGAGCCACATTCTGAGAGGTAATAACGGGTAAACTCATTGATATAATTGCTTATTCTGCGTAATACACTCGTTTTACGCGGTGCGAAATAGAAGTTAATATTTCATAAGGAATAGTTTGTAATTGCTCTGCTAACTCAGTAATACTAGGTTCAGCACCAAATACTATTACTTCATTTCCCTCTTCACAAGTTATTTCCGTTACATCTATCATGGTCATATCCATACAAATATTGCCAATAATGGGTGCTCGTTTATTATTTACAAGCATATAACCATTACCATTGCTCAGTTTCCTGTCTAATCCATCTGCGTATCCAAGCGCAACAATGGCTATTCGCGAAGGTTTTAATACATGCCCTCTCCTACCATAACCAATGCTCTCATTGGGCGCAATATGGCGTATTTGCGATATAACCGTTTTTAAAGTTCCTATTTGTTGCAATTGGTTTTGTATGGCAATAGCAGGATCAATGCCATATAAACCAATACCGAGACGCACCATATCAAACTGGGCATTTTTAAAACGCACTATACCTGCGCTATTTAAGCAATGACGCAAAATAGGGTACGAAAAATGAGCCATTATATTCCCTGATACTTTTTCAAACTTTTCTATTTGTTCTAGGGTAAATGCATCATGCTCCACCGCTTCGCTGGCTGCTAAATGTGACATTATGCTCTTTACTTGTATATTGGTATTTGCATTTAATATAGCGAGTAATGTTTCTACTTGTGTAGCATCAAAACCCAAACGTTTCATACCACTATCTAATTCAATATGTATGCCCAATTCCTGCCCATTGGCTGCATTGATTACATCATTTAAAATAGTAATATTATATATAGTTGGCTCTAAATTGTGTTTAAGCAGTAAATCAATACTCGATTTTTCGGTATTCATTACCATTATTGGGGTATTGATACCCGCTTTTCTCAATACCACTCCCTCATCAGCATAGGCAACTGCCAAATAATCTACCTGATTAAAAGCAAGTGTTTTTGCTATTTCATAACTTCCAGTTCCATAACTAAAAGCCTTAACCATTGCCATTATTTTTACCTTTTTGCCTAGTAGCTGCTTATATACATTTAAGTTATGGGTAAGTGCATTTAAATTTATTTCAAATACCGTTTCGTGTACCCTTTTCTCCAGTAAGGCATTTATTTTTTCAAACTCAAATTGGCGAGCACCTTTCAATAAAATAATTTCATTGTTGAAAGTATTGGTACTAAAAGCATCTATAAATTGTGGGGTGTCCTTATAAAACAAGGATTGTGCTGGGAATAAATGCTGAAACTGCCCAAATATTTCGCCAATGGCTATAAACTTACTTATACCATTGCTCTCCACTAAATCGGCTATTACTTTACAAAGGTTTTCATTGCTAAGTCCACTTTGGTAAATATCTGATAAAATAAGGGTTTTGTGGAGTCCATTTCCTTGGTACTGCAAAAAATGCAATGCAATTTTGAGTGAGTCCAAATCGTTATTATAACTATCGTTCACCACTATGCAGTTATTATTGGCTTCTTTCAACTGCAAACGCATTTCAACGGCCTCCAATTCACTGAATTTAGCCAAAACTGCTGCTAAGTTGAAAGTAAATAGTTTCAACTCGTGAAGCATGAGTATATAAGCCAAACAAGTGCAAGCATTCCAAATACTTGCCTCATCAGTAAAAGGAATGCTTACCGAAACCAATTGGGCTTTACATTCAATTTGCGTATGCTTGTCTATGCTAAGTAGGCTAAACTGATAATAGGCTTCTTTCTGTCCATTACTTGACCAAGAATATGCTTGTATATGTTGCGCAGCTACAAAATCAGCTATAGGCTGGTTAATGACACTTTGATTGCAAGAAAAAACCAAATGCTTTACATGCTTAAATAATTGCAACTTCTCCTGAAGCTTTTCTAAATCGTTGGTAAAACCCTCGCTATGGGCTGCTCCCAAATTGTTAAATATGCCTATATTAGGGTGGATAATATTGGCTAAAACGTGCATTTCGTTTTTAGTAGAAATACCCGCTTCAAACAAAGCCAATTCATGCTGTAAATTAAGTTGCCACACGCTCAATGGCACTCCCACTTGCGAGTTATAGCTTTTAGGGCTTTTGCAAATAGAAACATCATGTTTGAGCAATTGAAATAACCAGTCTTTTACTATGGTTTTTCCATTGCTACCCGTAATAGCTGTTATTGGCAAAGCAAATTGCGCTCGGTGCGAAGTAGCTATTTGCTGCAAAGCAATGAGTGTATTACTTACTTTTACAATATTGGCTTTGGGCAGTTGTTTTAAGTCAACCGATTCACTTACTATAAAATTTCTGATACCAGCTTCGTAGGCATTTACTATATATTTATGTCCGTTGTTTTTATCGGTATGCAATGCAAAAAACAAACTGGTATGGGCAAAAACAATTTTACGGGTGTCAATTACCAAATGTTCAATCAGGGCAATATCGCTCACCATTTGGAGCCATTCCCCATTGCTAATCAATGCTATATTATTAATATTATAGGCACTCATTTATTGAAATAATTGCTCCCACTTTTTGCTATCAAAACCTACGGTAATTGTATTCATAAAATATACAACGGGTCGCTTTATAATAGATTGGTTGTTTACAATAATATCAAAAGCTTCAGATGGGTTTAAAACCTTTTGTTTATCCAAATCGCTTAAGTTTTTAAATGTAGTTCCTTTGGTATTTACAATGGTTTCAATTGGATATACTTTCAACCATTTATTCAAATCATCTTTACTAATTTGTTGTTTTTTATAATCAAAAAACTCATATTCAATACCCTTCTCATCTAGCCAATTAAAGGCTTTTTTCATGGTATCACAATTTTTTATACCGTATATTACCATTTTATTTCTTCCTTTCTTTAATTAAACGCTCTGTTACTTCTTCTATTAACAAACCTGCGCGTAAAGTCATGCGTGTTTGATAGGTTTGATTATTCCATTTATACTGTGTACAATTGGTGCTAGTGGTGGCAGAAAACAATATAGAATCGCCTTTCATAAAAATAAGCTGTCCCTTTGGTGTACAGCCTAACTTTTTATCTTGCCTTCCATTCATCAATTCTTTAAAAGTAATTATGGTTGATTTATCATTTGTAAAAGTAGTAAAAGTATCTCTATTCTGAAAAGCTTGTATTACTACTTTGTCACATTCCTTTAGCTTTGTAGCCAATTCTGCCTTTATTGGTTCCGCATTATTAGCACACGCCACCAATACCATTAACAATAAGCCATAAAACACCTTCATTTCTTTATCTTTTTTTGATTGGCAATCTAATTATTTAACTTAAAATTCAACATGATAGAATAGTGATTATGCTTTGCTTTACCAGGAAAAACCGAAAAGAATATAATAAAACATATATACCGATTATTGGGCTAATTTACTCAATACTTCTTGTATGGTTCTATTTACAATTTCATTGGGTTTTTTACTAAATTGGTTGGTAATACGATTGGCTAAAATACAATTGACAGAAAGTGCTTGATGGCCCAATACGGCTGCCATACCATATATTCCTGCCGTTTCCATTTCAAAATTGGTAATTCTTGCATTATTTACCTGTAAACTACTTAGCTTTTCAATAAGTTCATCACTTACTCCCTTTGCTTTTAAAAAGCGACCTTGCGGTGCATAAAAACCACAACAAGTAGCGGTTATACCTTTTATATACGCTTCATTATCACATTGAGATAATAAACTAACGCTTCCATCTACTAAATAAGGGTTTACAAAATCTAAGCCTAGTTGCTGTTTCAAGTCCTTTTCTACCTGCAAATCAGTATTTCGTTGGTAAAAATGCAATAAATTATCTAAGCCAATTGCCTGGCTCGACAATAAAACAGAATCAATTGGAATATCCGCCTGCAAAGCACCAGAAGTTCCTATTCTTACTATGTTTAAAGCTGTATGCTTGGCTTTTATAGTTCTCGATGTTAAATCTATATTTACCAACGCATCCAG
>JANMIV010000244.1:0-5955 GCA_031375995.1 Bacteroidota bacterium | reverse complement strand
CTATGGTATTTATTTGCCTAAGTTTATGTACTTTGTTTGTGCAAGGCAATTGGGGTATATTATTTTATATAACTTATAGTATTGGAGTGCTCTCTTATATCGACAATTTGCTTATTATTTTACTTTTAAAAAAATATGCGGTTGATACGAAGGTGTTTTGGAAAGCATTAAAGTAAAAGGTTCTAAATCTTAAAAAGTAATAAAGAAATGACAGAAGAAAATTTTAAGCTAATAGCAGCTCAATTAAGAAAGCCTCATGGAGAAATGGCCAAAGAGGTAGGCAAAATGATGAATGAAGGCAATAAACTAATGAACTTAGCTGCCATTGCATCATTAAATATTGCCAGCCATGATACCATAATGGAAATTGGTATGGGGAATGGCTATTTTGTGAAAGATATTTTAGCCACAGACGAAACAGTACTTTATGATGGTTGCGACTTTGCTGAAACAATGGTAGCAGAAGCAATAGCATTAAACAGTGAATATGTGCTAAACAAACAAGCTCGGTTTACACTGGCCAATGCCGATGTTTTGCCATACGACAACGCTTCCTTCAATAAAGTATTCACCGTTAATACCATTTACTTTTGGGATGATGCCGTACAAGTGCTTGCAGAAATAAAGAGAGTACTGCAATCAAAAGGTTTATTCATTATTGCATTAAGACCCAAGTCCATAATGGATCATTTCCCCTTTACAAAGCATAATTTCAATACTTTTGACAAAACAGATTGTATAAACTTATTGACCCAAAATGGCTTTGAAGTGAGTGAAGTAATAGAACAAAATGAACCTGACTTAGATTTTTTCGGTGAAAAACTCAAAAATGAGTTTATGATTATTTCAGCTATAAAAAGTTAGTTAAACAGCCTGTTTACCTTGCTTAATTATATACTAACAAAAAAGCCCCTTTCGGGGCTTTAATTAAAAATTATTATCATCAGCAGTTCGGCCATAAAGCGCAGGTACCATTTTTCCTGATGCTCTTAGGTAAGCTACCATTTCGCCTCTGTGATGATACAAATGATTGAATAAAAAGCCTCTTACTACTTGTATGCGAGGCATTGCAGGCATTAATTCATGTCCATTCATTTCCATTTTCCAAGGAGTCATCATGCTTTCATCTTTAGCGTTGGCTAAAACTGCTTGTGCGTTTTTTATATTCTCTTCCAGCTTGGCTACAATATTTTCGGTTTTTGAAATATCTCCCTTATCATATTTGTATTCGCTCATTTCCATTACATCCATATTGAATGTACTGTCAAACCAATTGTAAACTTCAGCAATATGAGAAGCCAACTGTGCAATAGTCCAATTTTTTTCTTGTGGTTTGTAATTTAAGGCACTATCTGGAATAGCCTTTAATAATTTGCGGGTGTTTTCTGCTTCAAACATAAACTCACCCAAGAGTGATTGTATTATCATAATTTATTTTATTGAGTAGCCAAACTTAATGCTTTTTTGTAAAAAGCAATTTTTGTAACTCAAAAAATAATCTTTAGTTTACATTTTGTTCTTCGTAAAGTCTCATAGCCGCTTTCAGTATATTAGTAATTCGGCTTTTAAAATGTCTTGGACCTAATACTTTTATACTTTCCAGCCGTTGTTGGTGTTCTTTACCAACAACATATTATTGATTATAATGTGTAACGAAATTCCATTTGTTTAAATCTATGCAATACTAATATGCTGCGGAAGAAAAAAGATAATCCTCAAGTACCAAACACAAATTTCCATTTGGTAAAATTAGCATCTTCTTGCTAAAACCTTCAAATGAGCAATGCAAGCGAGGACGCCTGCATTGGCCTCATGTTCTTTAGTAAGCCTGACTAGTTTTTGGAACTGTGTATCCTATTTCTTGGCTTATACCGCTAGCGTATTGCTCAAGTTTTTTATCACACATAGTAGCTGATTTACTAGCTTGTATTAGATATAAATATGAACTGGCTTTAGTCATTTTTCTTCTTTTTATCTTTTTTCTTAAAAAATCCACGCAGTAGGAAACTGTTTTTAGCTGCATCCATATTTTGTTTAAAGCCTTTGGTACCTTGTTTTACATTTACAATTGTTTTGTCTAGATTTTCGGCAAATACGGTATCCATAAACAGTTTACCTATGGTTCCTTTGCCAGATCGTATATTGCCCATAATAGCAGCTAAGTCACCAGTAATAAGTGCAGCATTATCACCCGTTTTTTTAAGTTTTAATAACATATCATCCATGCTTACAGGAATGGTTGTACCTATCATATCATTGTTTTCAATTAAAGGTTTACCAGTTGTTCCTGCTGATATGTTCATGATTTTATTGCCCATTAATCCATCAGAACCTATAATGGCTTTGGCATCTTTTTTTATAAACTTTTGCGTTTTTGTATCTACAATCATATCCACCTGTACGCTAGTGTCACTTATAATTTCAATGTTTTCAATAGTGCCAACATTGATACCTGCAAAACGCACGTTATTTCCCACCTGCAGGCCGTTCACATCTTTAAATAGGGCACTTACTCTAAATGTGGAACTGAATATTTTTTTGGTTTCACCAATAAAGTAAATACCCACCAGGAGTAATACTATACCAATGGTAATAAATATTCCTAATTTTATCTTGTTAACGGATTGTTTTTGCACGGTTTGTATGTTTTAAAGGTTATTTTTTTTATCGTCTTTTGTTTATTCAAAGAAAGAACGTATCCATTCGTCTTCTGATTTTTCCAATTCCTCGTAAGTGCCTTCGGCTGCTATTTTTCCATCTTTAAAAACAACAATTCGGTTGGCGGTTATTTTGGCACAGGGTATATCGTGGGTAATAATAATAGAAGAGGTATTGTTTTGTTTTTGTACTTTTAGTATAAGCTCACTAATTTCTTTTGAAGTAATGGGATCTAGTCCTGTGGTAGGCTCATCATATAACATTATTTCAGGTTTAAGAATTAATGTACGGGCTAGGCCTAAGCGCTTACGCATACCTCCTGATAGTTCAGATGGGGATTTATCAATAACATCTGAAAGGCCAACATTTGATAGTGCTTCTTCTATTAGTTTGGTTTTATCCTCTTTGCGTAAATCTTTTACATCACGCAAGGGAAAAGCTAAATTTTCTCTTACTGACATAGAATCGTATAGGGCACCACTTTGAAAGAGAAAGCCAATTTTCTTTCTAATGGTATTTAATTCTTTGTTTTCTAGGTCTGCTATGTTTTCACCAAAAACCACAACCTTTCCTTCATAAGGATCAACCAAGCCAACCAAACATTTAATCAGTACTGATTTTCCACTCCCCGACTTGCCTAATACAACTACGTTTTCACCTTTTTTTATATTTAAATTTATATCAACTAATACATTATTGGTGCCAAACGACTTTTTTAAATGTTCGATTTGTATAACGGTATTGTCAGCACTTAATTCTTTGTTTTCTGCTTCCATATTTAGTTTACAAAAAGGCTAGTAATTTGAACGGCTATAATATCAATAACAAAAACCATTAAGGAGGTAAGTACTACTGATGAGTTAGCCGCTTGCCCCACTCCTTCGGTTCCTTTGTTGGCATTATAACCTTTATAACAAGCTATTAAACCAATGCTTAAACCAAAAAATATGGTTTTAATTAGTGAGGGGAAAACATCGGTAAAGTTTAACTGGGCAAAGGCTTGTGCAAAATATAAATAAAAGCTAACGCTACCTTTTATATTTACTCCAGCAAATGAACCCAACATAGAAATAACATCGCTAAAAATGGTTAAAACGGGCAACATAAGCGTAGTAGCCAATACTCGGGTAACTATAATATATTTAAATGGGTTGATGCCTGAAACTTCCATGGCATCAATTTGCTCGGTTACACGCATGGAAGCTAATTCGGCACCAATGCTAGAGCCAACTTTACCAGCACAAATTAAAGCGGTAATAACAGGCCCAATTTCACGTACTATGGAAACCGATATCATGGCTGGCAACCAAGATTCTGCGCCAAATTCGGCTAAGGTAGGCCGCGACTGAATGGTTAAAACCAAGCCCATTATAAACCCTGTAGTGCCTACCAATGAAAGTGATTTATATCCAATTAAATAAGACTGCTTAGCGAGTTCATTTATTTCGTATGGTGGTTGAATCATTTCTTTAAAAAAACGACCCACAAACGCAAAAAAGGTAGCCACATCAATAAAAAAAATTTGGATAAAATTATTATTTATAATGGCTTGCACCGTTTTTTTGCCAAGCCCTTGTTTTGTGTTATCAGCTGCTGTTGCGGTTTTAGTAATCGGATTATTCATTTCAAGTATATAGTTTAAATAGCGTCTACTTATATATTTTGTTAAATATATGGCTGCAAAAATTATTTCTGGTTGGCAAAGTACTGCGCTGTTTTTTGTTAAGGTTACATAAGTTTAGCTTTTAGTTATACTTATTTTGTTTCAATTTTAGGATAATCAATGTCATAATGCGATAATGTTTTTACTATTTGATGTAGAATAGCATAGTTCTTATACCATTTTTTATCGGCAGGTATAACATACCAGTTTACATTGTTAGCGCATTTTTCAAAAATAAACTGATAAGCATTTTTAAATTGGTTATGTCGAGCTACGTCTTTAACATCGCCCTCCTGATACTTCCATTTTTTATTAGGATTGGTTTTTCTTTCTGCTAATCTTTCCAATTGTTCCTCATGCGAAATGTGAAGGAAGAATTTCATAATAATGGTATTGTTTTTCAACAAGCCCTTTTCAAATACATTTATTTCATGGCCGCGCTCTTCTATATCATTTTTACTTAGTAGTTTATTTACCAATGGTACCACCATGTCTTCATAATGCGAACGGTTAAATATTTTTATCATTCCTTTGGCGGGACACTCTTTACTTATGCGCCATAAAAAATGATGCGCCCTTTCTTGTTCTGTTGGTATTTTGAATGATTTTACATTACATCCTGCGGGATTTACACCAGAAAAAACATGTTTAACCGCGCTGTCTTTGCCTGCGGTATCCATGCCTTGTATTATAATCAATACAGCATATTTGTTTTGAGCATATAACTTGTCTTGTATATCGGTTAATTGCTCAGTGAGTTTAACCATTTCAACATCGGCCTCTTCTTTATTTATTTTTTTGGTGGGAAGTGTTGATATTTTATCCAAATCAATGTGTTTTTTCATAATTGTATTTATTAGGGTTATTTATTTATAGGAAACTAAATCGGGTTTAGTAATAAAATAATCGGTGGCTTTTACGTTGTAACTACCAATGGGGTTACTTTTTAAAGTATAGTCTGAATTGCCTGGCATGTAAGGGTAAAGTCCAACGGAAATTTCGAATGTATTACTTACTAAATATTCGTTTCTTATTAACACCCCCAAAGCAAAAGCTTGATAAAAGGTATTGCTAAACATACTGCCAAAATTATTACCTAATCCGGCAAAGCCATAAAATAAAACGGGGGCAAACTGAAAGCCAATTAGTTTATAAGGAGCATACATAACAAATTCCAAATTAATAATCATTTTGCTCTTGGCATTTAAACGGTCGCTGGAAAAACCATACATCTGCGAGCCATTTATATTTAAATTTTCGTAGCTTTCACGGTCTATTCCTTCAATTAATTTAAAACGTGCAAATTGCCTAAAGTACCACCTGTTTTTTTTAATTAAATCAGTAAAATAAAACGACTCTACGTTGACAACTCCCGAGCCAATGTATTGGGCGTTATAGAAAGTGCCATAACCAACTCCAAATGAAATATAGCCAAAATCGTAAATATGCTTACCCGTTGCGTATTTTATACCAGAATAATACCTTAGTGCAGCTCTTTCTTTTTGTAAAGCACCTATTACTATTTCAAAAACATTTCCCTGTGGAATGTCCTCATTGGCACCATACCTAAAAAGGTATCTATCACGATAATATTTTCTTTGCGAAAAACCAAAATTGGCTAAGTATAAAGACTG
>JANMIV010000218.1:0-7517 GCA_031375995.1 Bacteroidota bacterium | reverse complement strand
AGCCTCTTTTTCTATCCGTTGGGAATCAAAGCCAGCTAGCTATGGTAAACCCAAAGCCAGTTTCAGCATACCAGATACCTTTTACTCCAACCAACCCGTTTCATACACCAATACCTCTACAGGTACTTTGATGCAATACTCATGGGATACAGATGGTAACGGAATATTCGATTCAGTAACAGCCAATCCTACCCGCACCTTTTTTGTTACTACCCCACTCTCACGTACCATTACCTTGGTAACCTATAACTGTGTGGGCACAGATACATTGAGAAAATTAGTAACCTTCTTGCCTATCAATCGTGTACCTATTGCCCGTTTTACCGCCAATAAAACATTTGGCTTCAATACCGATACCTTCCGTATGATAGACCAAACCATATATGGTGTGAACCAATGGCGTTGGACTTTTATTCCTAATAATGTACAATACATGAATGGAACAAGTTCAAGCAGTCAAAACCCACAAGTACGTTTAACCAGCCCAGTAAGCTATACCGTTCGTTTAACGGTAACCAATAACTTTGGAGTAGATTCTATTACCAAAACCTCATTTATACAAATTACCGCTTACCAAACACCAGGAGCAGGAGCCGTATTTTCAAGTATAGCAGACAATAGTATGGGAATAAGAAGAGTGCGTTTAAGTGGAGTTGATAGTACCTTTAACGACCCAACAGGTCCCATGTACCAATACATTAACACCACTACCCAATTAGCCACCTTGTATAGAGGAGGGAAATATCCATTTATACTAGATAGACCCAAAGATGGTTCTCCATTAGACTATAAGGTATGGGTAGATTTAAACTTCAATGCCAATTTTGAGAACAACGAATTGATACTGAACAGAAGCAATAATGGCGATGCACAATTGGTAGATAGTTTATTGATTTCAGCCACACAAAACTATGGTACCACCCGCATGCGAGTGGGTATAGATTTAGCCAATTCAAGCCAATTCAATTCCGTATATTCAGTAGTAGGAATATTCAAAGACTTCAATGTAGTGATTAACAAAGACAATGTTCGTCCGAGCATAGCCCTTAATGGAGCCAATATAGTTCGTACAGAAATAAACAAACCATTCCTAGACCCTTGGGTAACGGCAAATGATAACATAGAAGGCAATGTATCAGGCCGAGTACAACAAATAAGCACCCTAGACATTAACAATATAGGCATTTACACCGTTAAGTACTATGTAATAGATTACTCAGGCAATGCATCAGATACCTTATTACGGACAGTAATAGTACAATTGAACAATACAGGACCAGCCTTGGCATTGGCATCCCCATCAGTTTACGAACTAGAAGTAAATACTGATTATATAGAACCAGGCTTTATAGCATTAGACAATGCAGGTAATAATGTAAATAACAATGTAATTATTACCAGCACCCTTAATAAAGCCCGAGTAGGCGATTATACCATTACCTATAGCATAACAGATGCTTTTGGATTCAACAAAACATTGACCCGTCAGGTACGAGTAAGAGATAAGACAGCCCCAGTAATTGCACAAAACTATACAGGCACAGTATATAAGCACCAGATAAATGCACCATTCAATGCACTGAACATTATAAAAGCAACCGATAACTATGATAAAACATTGAGTGTTATCTTTAACAGTGGAGTAAATGCAAATAATATTGGTAAATACTTTGTTACCTACGATGTAACAGACTCATCAGGGAACAAAGCAACTACCTTTACAGCACAGGTAGAAGTATCAGACTTTATAAAGCCAAGTATATTACTCAATGGCAGCCAGGTAGAAGAAGTAGAGGTATATGAAACCTTCAACGATCCAGGCATCAGTGTATCAGACAACTATTGCAATGCAAGTACCTTAATAAAGAAAGTAACCCCAAGTACATTGAGAACCGATTCATTGGGTAGCTTTATACTTACCTATGAAGTAACGGATTGTGTGGGCAATACCAATAGCACCACCCGTCAGGTAAATGTAGTAAAACGTAGTTTACCAATTATTAAACTATTGGGCGGCAATACCATTAACCAATTGCGTTTTTGCCCTTATGTAGAACCTGGTTTTACGGTAGAAGATAAATTTTACAATAACCTAGCCAGCAGAGTACTAGTAGATGCCACTGCTTTAAAGAATGATGTACCAGGAGTATATCCAGTTACCTATGTAGTAACAGACCCTTCTGGCAACCGTTCTAAAACAGTAACTCGTCAAATAAGTGTATTAAACCAAGTATGCAATACTGGCTTATATGAAAATGCTTTTGAGCAATACTTTACAATGTATCCTTCTCCAAGTAAAGGTTTGGTAAATATAGAAATGAAGAGTAGTATATTGGTTAAGAACATAACCGTATATTCGGTAACAGGCCAACAAATAGGTAACTTTGAGGGTAGCAACTTCCAACAAAATACTACTTTGCTAGACCTAAACAACCAAAGCAATGGATTATACTTTGTAAGGATTGAAACTGAAAAAGGTACTTACAGCAAATCGTTTGTGATAAACAAATAGGCAAACTGAAGTGTCTAAAACAAAAAAGCCAGCTCAATGAGTTGGCTTTTTTGTTTTAGACAAGATTACGCTTTAGCGACTTTTTTGAATGTTATACTCTACCGAAAGCGAAGACAACAAATGGTTTGGGAGCAATTGGGCTTTAAAATATTCATGCTGGCATTAGAAAATACGGCACGGCTAATTGACTATTAGCCTGTAGTGTTGAGATTTGTTTCTAATGGATAATTGGGGTTATACCATTACTTATTAAGTACTAATCCCAAAAGTAGCAGGCCCTCCAAATAGCCCTGTAATGTAACTGTTCCCTGCCTAATCAGTGGAAATAGTAGAATTGCCTTAATCGAGTCCGGCAGAATCGTTTTGCGCAGAACCGCTGAATGGGCCCATAAGCATGTTGGTGTTGGCACCATAATTTATTTGTTTGCCTAATTTACTGTTTTATGTGGTGCGTTCTTTTTTCAAAGTCAGTTCTTGGTTACAGAATCCCGAGCATGAAACAGAACGGTTTCGGGTTGAAGAAGTTGGCGATTTCGGAGCACTAGATTGTCTGCAACCACAAAGCTTAATTTAAGCACTGAACCGCCACTTTTGGGTAGATGCTGTTAACAGTAGTTATTTATTTTAAGTCCTTCTTTATAAAGTGAACGCACAAATGGCTATTTCTTTTGCGAAGCCATTGATAATTAACTAATTTAATTACGTCTACATTCCAAGCTTTTGCAATGACTTTTAATATTGACATTAACAAAATTGCTTCCTTATAACGTTCACTTTCTATATTATCTTCATCTTGATTTCTGCCTTTAACTTTCATTTGCTTCGGCAATGTATCCATTGTAATAATATCTTTTTCTGAATAGTCTCCATATTCTGGTTGTGCTTTTTGAGTTACTGGAATAATCATTGCTGAATCAGATGCCGTGGAAAAATAATTTCTGCAAATCTCTTCAGTAGTCCAAGGTCCAGTACCATAACTCAAGATTAGTTCATCTTTTTCTTTAATTAATTCAATGGCATTCTTTGAATTAAATAATCTAACATCACCTGGAGGGATAAAAGCTGAAATCCAAGGTAGAGTTAAATCTTCAAGAATCTCTGGTCCGTATATTTTTGCCACCTTAATAATAAATTCAAATCTTGATGTGATCATGCCTTCAGATTCAAGAAGATTTAAAGCCTCTATGACCTTCGGTCTTATTTCTGATATTACTTTTTTAATGAACTCATCTGTATCCAACTTAATTGTTTCTTTTCTAGAAGCTGTTAAGGTTAAGTCGTCAATATTGACAATTCCTGTCAAGCCATTTAGCGAAATTGTTTTAACTGCAATTCCTCTTGAACATAGGATTACTTTGCCAAAATCTGGTATGGCCAATAAACGGAAATTTTCTTCAATTATTTCAGGTTGTTTATCTGGCCATTTTTTAAATCTCTCTAAAGAGTCAAACTCAATATTGTCTCTGTACCGTGATTGAAATATCAGTCTCTCATATTTATAAATGTCATCTGTATTTGTAGCTGAAATAGTTTCCCAATTTGAAATGAAATCAAAAAAATCTTTCTGACTAACAATTTTCCACCAGCCAGCTTCAATATTGCTAGTTAATATTGGGGTTTTAATTAATACAGGAAAGGATAGCATAGGAGCCCTTGCCTTAACAATTAATTCCAAATTATTGTAAATATCTGTTTTCTGCTTGGTAATGTTTATTGTTATTGAAGTCCCTATGTTTCCTGTCGCAGCTGATGCAATTAGAGAGCCGTGTTTACCTAAACCCTTTAACGACAATCTCAAGTTGTTTCGTGCTTTTCTTTCTGTTTCAACTGAAATATTGTCTCCAATCATGAATACCGAAAGAAAACCAATACCAAATTTTCCAGTTGGTGAAAATCCTTTTGCTTTTGCATTTGGAAAATCATTGTAATAATCTTGAGAATTCCAATAGTCTGAAGCTATTCCCAACAAATAGTCCTGAATGACTTTTGAATCCATTCCAATTCCATTATCCCTTATTACAAGTTTGTTAAGTGAGGAAGTAGTATCTAAAGAAATTGTTATTTTTCCCTGATAATCATTATCGGTAATATCTTCTTGTTGTTTCCTTAATAAAATTGCGTCTCTAGAGTTTTGAAGTAGTTCTCTTAATGGAGCAAATTGGTCATTACCATAAAGTGTTTTTCCACCAAGTATCTCAACAAGTCGCTCAATTGAATCAGGTTTGAATCGAATGTCTATAGGTTCAAAATTTTTCGGTCTAACCAAAGCAGAGAAATTCTTTGGAGTTTTGACATGATAGACTCCTTCAAGTGAAAATCTGCTTTGCGACCATGATTTTGTTTCTAAGTATTCACTGACGACAGATATTTCTTTGTCTAAACCAGACACCATATCATAAAAAAGCCACCAAGCTTCTACATCTTCAATTTGTTTATTTGAAACGTACTTAAGACGATTTTCAAGTCTCAATGGACCGTCAATGCTTTCTTGTGCCTTCCAATGGAGCAAGCTCTCATCATCAATATTAATGCGAAGAAGCCTTTCTATATAATTAGCTCTTTCGGAATTGATATGAGAATAATCTATAATTCTTAACGCACAAGCAACAAAAGCTAGGTCAATATTATCTTTATTGGGAGACGGTATAGGTCCCCTAAGGCCTAATCTTTGTTCTATTTCAGTTAATGACCAATGATGACTTGCTGACACTTCACCTATGTAATCACCCCAGGTGTTTCTAATCGAACTCTTTTCTATAATATGTTTATCTATTCCAGGTATTTTTTCTGAGCAAAGTTTAATTGCAGTTAGCGCATGTAATTCTCTTGCAGTTAGTTGCAGTGAAATAATATCTGAAACATCGGGAGACAAATGAAAAACATTTTCAAGTCTTAATTTATATGATAAATACTTTTCATTTTTTCTTAGTATTTCTACACCTTCTTTTGTTGCTCCCAAGGACATACCTAAGTCATGAAAATAAAAACTGGCTCCTAAAATAAACGCCTCTGCTTCTGTAAATAAGTGAATTTCTGATTCAGTAAAAACAGAATCAGTAACAGTCCAAAGGGCATCCATATGTTTAACACTATGGTCAGTAAATCCAGGAATCAAAGTTTTAATGGCTTCTCCTAACAGAACACAGTTATCCCTTATATCAAGAATGCTTTGACTCAACTCCTTATTGCTTTTTAACTTAGTCCATAGTTTGGTTTTCTGAAATTCCATATTGTCTATTTTATGTTTTTAATAATTACTGCTAACTTATATATAGGTCTTATAAAATGATCCCAATACATCCGTTTTTGGGTAGATTGGTCTCATAAAATTTCTTTTTATTACTAACAAATATATTTAATTTACAAATCATCAAATGGCGATTTTATTTTTTTATACTATTTGTATTTACATGGGTATAAATCTTATTGGTTTTACTGCTTTTGTGTCCCAGTATTTCTTGTATAAATCTTCAATCTGTTTCGTTCTTCAATCAATGCATGGCATAGCTATATTTTAACCCATGTAAAGTTAGCTGGTTTTTTACGCTTGTTGAATCAAAGAAAGTGCTTTGCTACTAGCCATCCATCTTTCGCCTAATTTATTCCTTTAAGCCTGTTTTTATCTATATCAAACGTATTGATAACATTTTGAATAAACAAATGGTCTTGTTTGGATGTGAAGGTGTTTTATTGGGCGAAAAAGCCTTTAAGTGCCTAAATACAAATGTATTAAAGCGGAAGCTTGTTAGAAAGAGCAATCCTGTAAAGCATAAAATGTAGGGAAAACACTCTTTTGGTATGTTATAGTGCTATTAAATAAGTACAAGTGGGCAGCCCACTTGCTGATACAATGCCCTTTTCAGGGCTAAAGTTTAGGCATTTTCCTCACTTACTTTATCGGTGCGCTTGGTACCCAAATACATTTGGTACTGGTGAAATTTGCATTCCAAAGGGCCATTGAACACCAATAAACGTTGCGAAGTTTTAAGCCTGATGCTTTTCATGGCTTCTTGGTTGGAGGAAAGCACCCATGCCTGCCAACCGTTAAAGTCTTTTTTAAACTTATCGCCAATCATTTTATAAAAAGCACCTGCCTCGTCTAAAGAGAGTCTTTCGCCATAAGGTGGGTTTATTACCAGGCAACCGCTTTCGCTGGGCACTTTTACATATTCAAAAGGTACTTTTTCTAGCTTTATTACATGGCTTAAACCAGCATGTTTTATGTTTTCTTTGGCTATTTCAAGTGTAGTGCCACTTATATCGGAGCCATATATGCGTAGTTTTTTGTCTTTTAATATACCATCGCTTGCTTCCTGTAATATGCTTTTCCATAAGCTTTGGTCGTAATCAGGCCACGACTGAAAGCCAAAACGCTTGCGCAAATAGTTAGCAGGAATATTTTTAGCCAACATAGCCGCTTCTATTAAAATAGTACCACTGCCACACATGGCATCCATAAAAGGTTCTTCCAAGTCCCAGCCGCTCATTTTTACAATGGCTGCTGCAGTTACCTCATTCAGAGGTGCTCTGTTTGCTTCTTCTCGGTAGCCTCTTTTGTGCAGGGAGTCGTTGCTGGCATCTAATGAAAGGGTTACATCATCATTGAATATATGCAAGTTCAATCTCAAATCTGGATTGATAATGTCCACATCGGGGCGTTTGTTGTGTTTAGCCCTAAACTGATCTACAATGGCATCTTTGGTTTTTAAAGCAATGTATTGCGAGTGATTAAAAAAGTCGGACCTCAACAATCCGTCAACGGCCAGCGTGCCATTTACACTCATAAAGGTGGACCAATCTATTTTGCCTATGGCATCATACAACTGTTTGTCGTTGCGGGCCTTAAAATGATAGAAAGGAACGAGTATTTTTAGTGCTAAACGTGCGTGTAAGTTTACTTTGTAAAGTAAGGCTTTATCGCCTTCAAAGCTCACGGCTCTTTTTAATCGTTGGGTATTGGTAGCACCTAGTGCTGCTAACTCTTTTTCTAAAAGAGGTTCTAAAC
>JANMIV010000217.1:0-6972 GCA_031375995.1 Bacteroidota bacterium | reverse complement strand
GTGAAGAGATATTGGAAAAGGTAAAAAGCAAATCGCCTTTGGCTATAGCAAGTGTTATACGTTGTGTAAACGCTTATTATGAAAAACGTGCAGATGGAAATAATGTAGAAATAAATGAATTTGGTAATTTCTTTGGAAGTGAAGATTTTATTGAAGGTACTACTGCTTTCTTAGAAAGACGTCCTGCTCATTTCAAAGGAAAATAATTAAAAAAAAGCCGCTTAGAGCGGCTTTTTTTTATACCAAAATATTTATTCATATTGGTTTTAGATTGGCTTAAATGAACCTTATATTTGAAAGATATTCTTTTAAATAAATTATTGTAAACACAAATAGCATGAAACAAATAGGTATAATAATGGGCAGTGACAGCGATTTGGACGTTATGAAAGAAGCGGCCAATGTATTGGATGAATTTCATATTGAATACGAAATAACTGTAGTGTCGGCACATAGAACACCTGAACGGATGTTCACCTATGCCAAAGAAGCCAAAGCACGCGGTATAAAAGTAATTATAGCTGGTGCTGGTGGTGCTGCACATTTGCCTGGTATGGTTGCAAGTATTACTACTTTGCCAGTAATTGGTGTTCCTGTTAAACTAAAAACCATGGATGGCTTAGATTCTTTGCTTTCCATAGTGCAAATGCCCGCTGGTGTTCCTGTGGCCACAGTTGCTATTAACAATGCAAAAAATGCAGGTATCCTAGCTGCTCAAATTTTAGGAACTACTAATGATGAAATTGCCGATAAAATACAAGCCTTTAAAGATAAAATGAAGGTTGAAGTAGAAAAAAAAGCAGCAATAGTAGAAAAAGGTAGAAGCAAAATAGGCTACTAGTTATATCTAACCTTACTTAATTACGTTTTTAATAGGTGGTTTTGGTCTACGCCTATAACCAAGATAAAACTCGGTAAAATCACCTGGTAAACCATTTTTGGTATCCACGGTGTTTTTAAAATTAAGCCCAAGAAAAAAGTTGCTCTTATGCGTATAACGCAAGCCAAACTTTACATAAATACCTCCTGACCCAACATACTTTAGATTATAAACATAATGCATTAACTGAAAAGGAAAACTAATTTTTCCCACTTGAAATTCTGAAGCAAATCCTACACCAGCATAAAATTTATCTATAAATTTAATATCAGTCAGTTTTGTTGGTGCGGTTGTTCTTATATTGGGAGTTGGATCAAAAAACATATCCATCGCAAAGCCATAATTAAATATTTTATTATAGGCATATAAATATTCTCCAGAAAGAGAGGCAACAGGGAAACTTGCAATAAAAGGCACAATAATGGATTTATAGCCTCCACCACCATACACTTGCCAATACCATAAATTAGTTAATTTATTTCTAAATACAGTATGTCCGCGCGTATTCATTCTATCATAGAAAAAAGCACTTACCCCAAACTTAAAATAACCTAGCAAAATACTTTGATTAGGCGATTTTATAGTGCCATTAGATATTAAAAGACTTCCTAGCTGAAAATCCAACTCCATATTAGGGATTATATTATGATGCACTCCAAAAGCAAAATCCGCTGCAAAATTTGCATTGGTAGCTATAGAAAGATTCAAGGGGTTTTTGTCTTTTATATAATACTTACTAACATAGGCTGCGCCTAATCCTACTCTAAAAAACCCAAATGTTTTTGGTAAATTGAGCCAGTTAAAATCAATATAAGGAATAACAGTTATCGCCTTACCAAAAATAGAATTCAATGGCAAGTTATTGTATGCAAAGTTTATCCCTATCCTAGGATTATTGTATAGCTTATTCCATTCTTTATCACCATCTGTTCTATAAACAATACCAAATTCTGCCCCAGTAGTTAATTTATTATAATCCCCCAATTGCTTTTCATTGTTTCTTACAGGCAAATCATAACCTAAAGCCAATGAAGAACTAATCCCAATATTTCTTAAAAATCTTGATGTATAAACGGTCTGCCCAAATAGGCCTAGAGGCGCTACTAAACATAATAAAAAGACTTTCTTTAGTGGATTCAATTCGTTTTCAAAATTAACTTTTCATTATAGTATTACAATACTATATATTCAATAATTCTCTTTTTATTCATTGATTGTTATTGCAATTAATTTAAAACTAACGCAATAAATGAACTTGTGTCTTAAAGTTTTTACAAATTTTATGCCTTTTAGTTTCCTAAATGCTTTCTTTTATTATTATAACAGCCTTTTTGTGTTAATCAAAACGCAAAAACTAGCCAAAAAGTCAACTACCCAATATTGGATTAATTTTAGTTAGATAAGTGTAGCCAATAAAAACTCCCATTTGATGGCTAAAATTATTTAATTTGCAAGCCTCATAATTATAAAATATAACCGCATTATCTATGTTAAATGCCCTCTTAAAAAAACTTTTTGGTAATAAATCTGTTAGAGATTTAAAACCAATATACCCTATTGTTAAGCAAATTACCGAAGAGTACGCTCAATTACAATCCCTTAGCGATGATGAGTTAAGGAATAAAACGATTACATTCAAAAGTTATATAAAAGAACAGCTACAAGATATTGATACCAAAATAGCTCGTTTACAAACAGAAACGGAAACATTAGATATTGACTTAAATGATAAAGATGATTTATTTAAAGAAATAGATAAACTCAATAAACAGCGTGACGAAGAAATTGAAACAGCGCTTAACCATATACTTCCTCAAGCATTTGCGGTTATAAAAGAAACTGCTAGAAGATTTTCAGAGCAAAAGCAACTAACTGTGATAGCAAGCGAGTTAGACAGAGATTTAGCAGCACAAACAAAACCTAAAAAGCCAGTAACCATTAGCGGAGATAAAGCAATTTATCAAAACACATGGGAAGCTGCAGGCAATACAGTGGTTTGGAATATGGTACATTATGATGTACAATTAATTGGGGGTATAGTGCTGCATTCTGGAAAAATTTCTGAAATGGCAACGGGCGAAGGAAAAACATTGGTTTCCACACTTCCAGCCTATTTAAATGCCTTAGCTGGCGAAGGGGTACATATAGTAACAGTAAATGATTATTTGGCCCGAAGAGATTGTGAGTGGAATGCTCCCTTATTTGAATTTCATGGCTTAAGAGTGGATTGCATTGACTACCACGAACCCAATTCAGAAGCTAGAAGACAAGCTTATTTAGCTGATATTACCTACGGAACCAATAATGAATTTGGTTTTGACTATTTGCGCGATAACATGGCACGCGATAAAGAAGAATTGGTGCAAAGAAAACACCATTTTGCCATGGTAGATGAGGTAGATTCTGTACTTGTAGATGATGCCAGGACTCCGCTCATTATTTCAGGTCCCGTACCTAAAGGCGATGACCAACAGTTTTTTGCATTAAAACCGCGTGTGGAAAAACTAGTAAATGCTCAAAAACAAGTATTTAATATGGTATTTTCTGATGCCAAAAAACTCATTGCTGCTGGTGATGACAAAAATGGCGGATTTAAATTGCTTCAAGCCCATAGGGCAATGCCTAAAAACACTTCATTAATCAAGTTTTTGGGAGAACAGGGTAATAAACAAATATTAACCAAAACAGAAAGTTATTACTTACAAGACCAACAAAAGGAGATGCACAAAGTGGATGCAGACCTCTATTTTGTAATTGAAGAAAAACTAAATTCCATTGATTTAAGCGAAAAAGGGGTTGAATTAATTACTGCAAGTGGTGAAGACCCTCATTTCTTCATTATTCCAGACGTTGGACTGTCAATAGCACAAATAGAAAACAGTGCAGTTAGCCCTGAGGAAAAATTAGCTGCTAAAGAACAATTGATGTTTGACTTTTCCATCAAATCAGAACGCATACATACCGTAAATCAATTGCTTAAAGCATATTGTATGTTTGATAAAGATACGGAATATATTATTAGCGATGGCAAAGTAAAGATAGTTGATGAGCAAACAGGTCGTGTTTTAGAAGGTAGACGCTATAGCGATGGCCTACACCAAGCCATTGAAGCCAAGGAAAATGTAAAAGTAGAAGCTGCCACCCAAACTTATGCCACTGTTACCCTACAAAACTTTTTTAGAATGTACCACAAACTTTGCGGTATGACTGGAACAGCGGAAACGGAAGCTGGGGAACTATGGGAAATTTATAAATTAGATGTTGTTGTAATTCCTACCAACAGAGCCATTTCTCGTAAAGATGATAACGACATTATTTATAAAACCAGGCGCGAAAAATACAATGCCGTAATTGATGATGTAGTAAAACTAAGTGAAGCAGGAAGACCAACTCTGGTTGGTACCACCTCTGTGGAAATTTCAGAGTTATTAAGCAGAATGCTTAGTATGCGTAAAATTAAGCACAATGTTTTAAATGCAAAACAAAACCAGCGTGAGGCAGAAATTATAGCCGAGGCAGGTCAAAAATCTGCGGTAACCATTGCTACCAATATGGCAGGTAGGGGAACTGACATTAAACTAGGAGAAGGCGTAAAAGAAGTAGGAGGATTGGCTATAGTTGGAACGGAAAGACACGAATCAAGACGTGTTGATAGACAGCTAAGAGGTCGTGCAGGAAGACAAGGCGATCCAGGGTCTTCTCGCTTTTATGTGAGTTTAGAAGATGAATTAATGCGCCTATTTGGAAGTGAGCGTATTGCCAAGGTAATGGATAGATTGGGGATGAAAGAAGGCGAAAACATTGAGCACTCACTTATTACAAGAAATATAGAAAATGCACAACGGAAAGTAGAGCAAAACAACTTTGGCGTAAGAAAGCGCTTATTGGAGTACGATGACGTTATGAACTCTCAAAGAGAGGTAATTTATTCTAAACGCAGAAATGCCTTATATGGAGATAAGTTAGCCCTTGATTTAAGCAATATGTTACATGACTTAAGTTACGAACTCGTTGAGATTTACCAAGAATCAAAAAATCACAACGAATTCAAGCTTGAATTGCTTCGCTTATTAAATCATGAAACACAAATAACCGAAGATGAGTTTACAAATAAAACGGAACTTGTTGTAGAAAAGTTATTGGAGGAGTTAAGCGCACACTACAAACAAAAATTGGCAAATATGGCTGCCCAAGCTATTCCCGTTTTCAAACAAATAAATGCAGAAAACAATGTTGCCGACCATGAAGTAATAATAGTACCTATTACAGATGGCTTTAAAAACATTCAAATTCCTGTAAACATTAAAAATGCAGTAGCCAATAATGGTCAGGAAGTTGGTAAAACCTTTGAGAAATTTGCTTCCCTATGGATTATTGATGATGAATGGAAGGAGCATTTAAGAGAAATGGATGATTTGAAACAGTCATCGCAAAATGCCGTTTTTGAGCAAAAAGATCCTTTATTAATATACAAACTAGAGTCTTTCAATCTGTTTAAAGGATTATTGAGTAGAATAAATAGAGAAGTGCTGGGAATGTTATTTAGAGGACATATTGTTATACAAAACAATGCCCCTAATGTTCAAGCTATTTCTTCTGCACCGCGTAAAGAACCACAGCCTAAATTACAAACAAGCAGAACAGATGATTTGGCAGAAGCACAGCAAAAAGCGGCTCAAGCAGGAGCTCCAGTTAGTGATAAGCCTAAGCAACAGCAAATAGTGAACGATTTAAAAATCGGTCGCAACGATGCTTGTCCTTGCGGAAGTGGTAAAAAATATAAACAATGCCATGGAAAAGAAATGGCCTAACAATAAATACCTTCAATAAAACACCGAAAACTTTGGAAGCTTATTGGAAACCGAACTTATGGAACAACTAAATACCTATATAGAACACACAAACCTAAGTGCTGATTGTGTAAAAGAAGACATCATAAAACTATGTCAGGAAGCAATAGAGCACCAGTTTGGCGGAATTTGTGTTTCTCCATACTATATTCAATTGGCAAAAAAAACGATTGGTAAGAAAACTATTAAATTGGTTACGGTAGTTGGTTTTCCATTGGGTTATTCAACTGTTGGTGCTAAGGTAGAAGAAGCCAAAAAAGCAATAATTGCTGGTGCTGATGAAATAGATATGGTAATGAATATTACCGCTTTTAAGAATGGTGATATGCAAACCGTTCTAAACGATATTCAGTCTGTGGTAACAGTTTGCCATTTGCAGAACAAAAAAATAAAAGTAATTATTGAAACAGCCTATTTAAACGAAGAAGAAATTAAGCTTGCCTGCAAAGCCTGTATTGATTGTGAGGTTGATTATGTTAAGACTTCTACGGGCTATGGTAAAGAGGGTGCTACAATTGACAAACTGAAACTAATGCGAAAGGTTCTTCCAAAGAAAATAAAAATAAAAGCCTCTGGGGGCATAAAAACTAAAAAGGAAGCCCTGTCGTTTATTGAGGCTGGTGCTGACTTAATTGGTACTTCTAACGGAATAGAAATAATAAGTTAAATAGAAATCCATTATGAAATATATTACTTGTGCTTTTATACTACTGCTCTCTTCTTCGCTATTTGCACAGAAAAAAACTGGGACCATTAAAGTAAAAGGAGAGAATGTATTCTTGGATAGTTTAATTGAAAAGGTTAAGGAAACAAACTCCATACACAAAACAATTAAAGGGTACAGAATTCAGCTATTTTCAGGCACAGAAAGAAATAACGCCAATGAAGTTAAAACCCGTTTCTTAAAGCTCTATCCTGAATTTAATGCTTATTTACTATACAACCAGCCTTACTACAAAATTAGAGTAGGCGATTTTAGAACAAGACTAGATGCTGAAGTTGCTTACCATAAAATTAAAAACATTTTTGATGAATGTATTATTGTTAGCGACAATATTGCTCTTCCAAAGCTTTAATAAACCACTCTAGTTAAAAACAATCCTTTTGCAGGAACAGAAACTCCCGCTTCACATCTTTTCTTACTTTCTAATATTTTGGAAAAATCATCCAAGGTTATCTTATGCAAGCCCACATCTATTAAAGTACCAACTATTGCCCTAACCATATTTCTTAAAAATCGAT
>JANMIV010000199.1:0-2089 GCA_031375995.1 Bacteroidota bacterium | reverse complement strand
AAATATCCATTGTGTCCATTTATAATAATCGGGGTTAGAAGTGCGCACTTCCCTGTCCCAATCGTAGCTAAAGCCTAGTTTGCCCAATTGTTCGCGGTAGCGGTTGATGTTTTCCTCGGTAGTAATGGCAGGGTGTTGACCTGTTTGAATGGCATATTGTTCGGCAGGTAAACCAAAACTATCATACCCCATTGGGTGTAGTACATTAAAACCTTTAAGGCGTTTGTAGCGGGCAAATATATCGCTTGCTATGTAGCCTAGCGGATGCCCTACGTGTAAGCCGGCTCCACTTGGGTAGGGGAACATATCCAATACGTAGTATTTGGGTTTGTTTGTGTCTTCGCTTACTTTATATATTTTTTGGTCTGCCCAATATTTTTGCCAGTTTTGTTCTATTTCGTTAAAGTTATACTCTTTCATATCCGTTTTTTGCTAAGGGGTAGTTTATTTTCCAATTGGCTTCAAATTGTTTTATTCTTTTGCCATTGGGGTTTTACTCATTTTGAGGTGCGAAAATATAATTAACAACACCTAAAACAAAACTGTGGATTGAATTTACTTGAACACTGCTATTTATGAATTATTTTCGCTTCCAATAAAATTATATCCATTTGGCAACGCAATTACAAAAAGTAAACCGCAGAAGACGCATTTCCTATTTATCATCTATAGTAAGTATTGCTATGGTACTGTTAATGTTAGGTTTGTTTGGTCTTATTTATATTCAATCCAATAGGCTCAATAGCATTATAAAAGAAAATGTGTTTATGAGCGTGTATTTGACCGATAATATTGATCAAAGCGGTATTGATAAAAATATGCAGGTAATAAGAAGTATGCCAGATGTGAATGAGGTAAAGTTTATAAGCAAAGACGAGGCAGCCGCAGACCTTTCAAAAGAAATGGGGCAAGATATAGTAGGATTTGCAGGTTATAATCCACTGCCACCAGCCATAGAAATAGGTTTGAAAGCCGCCAGTGTGGATAATGCTCGTGTACAGGCACTTAAAGCTACGCTGTTGCTATTGTCTGGCGTAAGTGAGGTAAAATACAATGAAATTCTGTTTGGCAATGTAGAAAGTAGTTTGGGTTCAGTTAGTTATGTATTAATAGGCTTGGCGGTATTGTTTGTAATTATTGCCTTGTTTTTAATTAATAGCACTATTAGGTTGAATTTGTACGCACGCAGATTTTCAATAAAAAGTATGCAATTGGTGGGGGCTACCCATTGGTTTATCATTAAACCCTTTGTAATTCGCAGTTTTTTCAATGGTTTGTATGGCGGTATTTTGTCGTTGGCTCTGTTATGCGCTATACTTTGGGTATTGCCTAATTATTTACCCTCGGTACAATTGCTTTATGATACAGAAAGTTTTGCAATATTGTTTATAGGACTTATACTTGTGGGCATTTTAGTAAGTATGGTTAGCAGTTGGATTAGCACCAACAAATACTTAAAGGCAAAAATTGAAGATTTATATTAAAGAACAAAACGAATATGAGCGATAAAAAATTAAACACTAAGAAAGCACCTGAGAAAAGCAGTGTAGTACCAAACGGAGACTTTATTTTTGGTAAACAAAACTATATTTTGATGGCATTGGGAGCAGTAGTCATTATTATTGGTTTTACCATTATGAGTGGAAAAGACGATATTTTTAGTACGGCTAAATTAACCGTTGCACCCATTGTAATTTTATTGGGTTTTGTAATAGAAGTATTTGCTATTATGAAAAAGAATAGTGCTGATTAAGGTTTAATTCACTATTTAATAAACTACATGAGCATTTTACAAGCCATTATTATAGCCATTGTTGAGGGGCTAACAGAATATTTACCTGTTTCCTCTACGGGGCATATGATATTGACAACGGCTATATTGGGCATTCAGCCTGATGATTTTGTTAAGTTTTTTACGGTAAACATTCAGCTTGGAGCTATTTTAGCGGTGTTTTTTCTGTATTTCAAACGTTTTTTCAAGTCGTTTGTTTTATATTTTAAAATGATATTGGCTTTTATAAAAGCTGCGGTATTTGGTGTATTTTTAAAAGATAAAAATTTTTGATTTTTTGAAATACCAAATAAGGTT
>JANMIV010000193.1:0-2544 GCA_031375995.1 Bacteroidota bacterium | reverse complement strand
GATCTTTAGGCAAGTACTGGGCATAACCCAATGCAGCAACTCCACGAGGCACTATACTTACTTTTACCAAAGGATCTACATGCTCTAAAAACCATCCTGAAATGGCATGACCAGCCTCATGATAGGCAACAATTTGCTTTTCTTGGTCTGATATTACTTTGTTTTTCTTTTCTAAACCGCCAATTACCCTATCAACGGCTGCTTGGAAATCTGACATATCAACCATTTCTTTATTTCTACGTGCCGCAATTAAAGCTGCTTCATTACACACATTCATTATTTCAGCCCCTGCAAAACCAGCTGTTTGTGTAGCCAATTTTGTTTCCTCTACATCTGACGCTAATTTAAGTGGTTTTAAATGTACTCTAAATATGGCTGCACGTCCTTTTAAATCGGGCTTATCTATTGATATTTGTCTATCAAAGCGACCTGGACGCAATAAAGCAGAATCTAAAATATCAGGACGATTGGTTGCTGCTAGGATAATAATTCCTGTATCTGTTCCAAAACCATCCATCTCTGTTAGTAATTGATTCAATGTATTTTCACGCTCATCATTTGCCCCTTGCATGGCATTTTTACCCCTAGCACGTCCAACGGCATCTATTTCATCAATAAAAATAATACATGGTGCCTTTTCTTTTGCTTGTTTAAACAAATCGCGCACCCTGCTTGCCCCAACACCTACAAACATCTCCACAAAATCAGAACCAGAAAGGGAGAAAAAAGGTACTCCAGCTTCTCCAGCTACAGCCTTGGCCAATAGTGTTTTTCCTGTTCCAGGAGAACCTATTAACAAAGCTCCTTTTGGAATTTTACCTCCTAAAGTGGTATATTTCTTTGGGTTTTTTAGAAAATCTACTATTTCCATTACCTCTTCCTTGGCTTCATCTAAACCAGCTACATCTTTAAAAGTAATGTTCACATTACTCTCTTTGTCAAATAACTGAGCTCTGCTTTTTCCAATATTGAAAATTTGAGCACCTCCGCCTCCACCACTTCCGCCCATTCTGCGTAACATAAATACAGTAAAACCAATTAATAGCAATATGGGTAACCAATTTACTAAAAAGTTAGACGTTTCGCGTGTATTGGCAAACTCCACTGGAATTTTTTCATTTTGGGTAAAGTCCTTCTGTACCTCATCCATATTTTTTTCAAATTGTTGCAAATCGCCAATTTCAAAATAGTAATGTGGTCCTAATTCTTGTGCAAATGAACCTTGCCCTTTTACTTCCTTATACTTTGCGTTGCTCAAAGCTGATTTTTTAATAAATACTTCTGCACGCTCTTTATTTACTACCATTATACGCTCCACATCATGGGTTAAAAGCATGTTGTTGCGTACATCGAACCAAGTGGTTTTTTTTGCAAAATCGCGAGGCATAAGCCATAAAGCAAGAAATACTACGGCAATTATTCCATATACCCAATAAAAATTGAATTTTGGCATGTTGGGCTTTTTAGGGATTGGATTATTGTCGCTTTTGGGTCTTAAATCGTTTGAATTAATATCGGCCATTGAATGTTTATGATGTTTTTAAGGTGAACTGAAATATTAGGTCAAAACTACATATTGTTTTGACCAAGCAAAATGTATTTTATTTATGAATTAAATTTAAGGTTGGGTAAAACCATGCTTTTTCAATTGGAATAAGCCAATTGTTGTCAAATTCTTGCTTGGTACTTACTTGATTATTGAAAGTTTGCGCTAAAATACTCAACTCATCATTTTTCAATGCCTCAAGCAAATTGGACTTGCGAAAAATCTTTATCTCTTGCTCATCTAATACTTGAATTGCCAATCGGTTAAACAAATTTAAACCTGTTTCTGATTCCAACTCCTTTACCAAATAAACTGATTTATCAATACCACAACCGCTAATTTCACTTATACTTTCATCAACCATAAAAACCAAAAAGCAATTGTATAAAATAGCAAATTCCGCCTTTAGTTGGTTGCTGTGGGCTGTCCAATTTTGAACAAATGGTGCTACCTTTTTTTGTATATGGTCCACTTGGTCTAAAGTCAATAATCTATCACTAGCATATACCCAAACCTTTGATTCTGGGGGCATATTTTTAAATGGTGTTGTCATTAAAGCTATTTATTTTGTCAAATTCTTACAAAAATCAAACCAATGACACTATGGCTGAATTATACGCTCTGACTACAATTAAAATATAATGTACTTATTATTTTATGACTCCCAATTCTTTACCCACTTTAGTAAATGCTAAAATAGCTTTATCCAGATGTTCTTTTTCATGCCCTGCTGATATCTGCACACGAATTCTTGCTTGCCCCTTAGGCACTACTGGATAATAAAACCCAATTACATAGATTCCTTCCTCTAGTAGCTTTGAAGCAAAATCTTGCGATAGTTTAGCATCATATAACATTACTGGCACTATTGCGTGCTCACCTGCTTTCACATCAAAACCCGCTTCTACTATTTTGCTTCTGAAATACTTGGTATTTTCCCAAAGTTTGTCTCTTAGGGTGGTTGTTTCGGTTAACATATCCAAAACAGCTATACTCGC
>JANMIV010000186.1:0-2601 GCA_031375995.1 Bacteroidota bacterium | reverse complement strand
CCAGCTGCTGGTGCTGTTGGGATTTTATCACAATCCACAGAAGTATCTGCTGGAACACCTAAAATGACTGGTGCAGTTGTATCTCCTACTGAAACCTCTTGCGTTGCAGTTGCTTTATTACCACAATTATCAGTTGCTGTCCATGTATGTTTCAACACATAAGCATCTAAACATTTTCCTGGCTCAGTCAATTTCACATATACAATTGTTACGTCTTTATCACAATTGTCAATTGCTGTTGGAGCTACTGGTGTTGGTATAATGTTACAATCTGCTGTAATATTAGATGGTACATTTGCAAAAACAGGTATTTTTGTATCTTTAACTGTAATTGTTTGAGTTTTAACATCTTTGTTACCACAGTTATCTTCGGCTATCCAAGTTCTTATCAAGGTATAAGCATCTGTACAAGTTACATTGATTTTATCTTCTTTGTAAGTTACCGTTACGTCTTTGTCACAATTGTCGGTCGCAATGATATTAGTCGGTGCTACTGGAATATTGTCGCACTCTACTGTTTCATTTGCTGGAATTGCGCCAAGCGTAGGTTTTATAGTATCTTGAACTTTAATTGTTTGCGTTGCTGTTGCAACATTACCACAATTATCTGTTGCTGTCCATTCTCTTGTTAAAATGTATGCATCAGCACAAGCTCCAGCGGTTTTAGTTTCCTTAACTGCACTAATTACAACAGATGGATCACAATTGTCTTTCGCTGTTGGTGTTTCAACCGCAGGAATTGCATTACATTCAACTGTTACATTTGCTGGAACGAAAGTGAATGTCGGTGCAGTTTTGTCCTGTACCGTAATAACTTGTGATACTGTCGTGCTATTTAAACAATTGTCCGTCGCTGTGAATGTCCGTGTGATTGTGTAACTATTTGATAAACATAGCGTTGCGTCACTTGATTTTGTGCTTACATCGTTGCTCGTTACTGTTACATCTGCATCACAGTTGTCTTTCGCCGTTGGTAATACAACCGCTGGTACTGTTTCTTCACAGTTAATCGTTACGTTCTTTGGTACGCTCGCCAAATCAAAGGTTGGTACTTTTATATCTTGAACTGTAATAATTTGCGTTTTCACATCAGTATTACCACAATTATCTGTTGCTGTCCATTCTCTTTTTAATGTATAAGTATCAGTACAAGCTAGATTTGTATTATTTACACGAGTTTCTTTTGGAGTAATCGTTACTTTTGTATCACAATTATCATCCGCAGTTGGTGTTGCTATTACAGGGACTTTATCACATTCTACTGTAATATCGCCTGGAACACCGGCCAATACTGGTTTTGTTTTATCTTGAACTGTAATTATTTGTACCTGTGACGTTGAATTTAAACAATCATCTGTTGCTGTCCATGTACGTGTAATAGTCCAAGCATCACAAGCCGCTGGATCTGTTGGTTTTGGATTATTTTCAACAAAAGTAATTGTTACATTTTTATCATAATTGTCAGTTGCCGTTACGCCTGCTGCTCCGATTGGAGTTACTGTCGGAATTGCACTACACTCTACTGTAATATTACCTGGTACTCCTGCCAATACTGGCTTTCCTTCGTCTTTGTAACCAGCATCAACATTATTTTGAATTTGACCACTAATTAAAGTTCTTGGATCTGCTGTCCCCGAAATTGGATCTGCATCACTATCTAAAACATCATTTCCACCTGTGCCTTTCGTAGTTAAGGCAATTTGCAATGGTGTTGTTGGATAACCAAATTTGATAGTATATGTACCTGGTACTAAGTTAATAAAGTTGTAATTACCTGCTGCATCTGTATTTTTAGTGATTGGTCCCACTGCGTTTCCAAATCCATCTGTACCTGTCAAAGTTACTGGAACATTTGGCAAAGCGTTATCAACACCATCATCTTGAACACCATTTTTATTACAATCAATCCATGCGTAGTTACCAATTGAAGCATTTTCAAAGTAACCTGCATCAATAGTTTGATTAAACTCACCACTTATTAAAGTAGTAGCTGGCGATTTGTTAGTAGATGTATTTACATCACTATCTTTTGCGTCATTTCCACCCTTATCTGCTTCGGTAGTTACAAAACCTGTTGGTTTAGTAAACATTACAATATAAGGTACGCCTGGCTTCAAATTAGTGAATACATAATTTCCATTCGTATCAGTTGTTGTAGAAGTAATCGGATTTCCATTTGCATCTTTCGCTGGATTTCCTGCTGCATCTACCAACATTACTACTACTCCTGCAATTCCTGGCTCGCCTGCATCTTGAATACCATTGGCATTTTTATCCAAAAATACAAAATCTCCTAATTTGGCTGGTAAAAAGAAACCTGCATCTAAAGTTGTATTATTATCTCCTGATACAAGCGTAACGTTTGGTGTTTTACCTGTTGCTAAATCAACATCGCTATCTTTTGTATCGTCTCCACCTTTGTCCTTGTCTGTCAAAGTGAAGCCTGTTGGTGTAGTAAACTTAACTGCATAAGTACCTGGTCTTAAGTCTGTAAATAAATATTTACCGTTAGCATCTGTTGTTGCTGTCAAAGTTACAGGGTTACCTGCACCATCTGTTCCCATCAACATCACAGTTACACCTTCTATACCTGGCTCACCT